>NZ_CP097122.1:800000-1050000 GCF_024029775.1 Fructobacillus americanaquae | reverse complement strand
GCGGGTCCCCGTCAATTCCTTTGAGTTTCAACCTTGCGGTCGTACTCCCCAGGCGGAACACTTAATGCGTTAGCTTCGGCACTAAAGGGCGGAAACCCTCTAACACCTAGTGTTCATCGTTTACGGTGTGGACTACCAGGGTATCTAATCCTGTTTGCTACCCACACTTTCGAGCCTCAACGTCAGTTGCAGTCCAGTAAGCCGCCTTCGCCACTGGTGTTCTTCCATATATCTACGCATTCCACCGCTACACATGGAGTTCCACTTACCTCTACTGCACTCAAGTTCGACAGTTTCCAAAGCACTTCCACAGTTGAGCTGTGGGCTTTCACTTCAGACTTATCGAACCGTCTGCGCTCGCTTTACGCCCAATAAATCCGGATAACGCTCGGGACATACGTATTACCGCGGCTGCTGGCACGTATTTAGCCGTCCCTTTCTGGTATGGTACCGTCATGTAAAGATCATTTCCTACCCTTACCGTTCTTCCCATACAACAGTGCTTTACGACCCGAAAGCCTTCATCACACACGCGGCGTTGCTCCATCAGGCTTGCGCCCATTGTGGAAGATTCCCTACTGCAGCCTCCCGTAGGAGTTTGGGCCGTGTCTCAGTCCCAATGTGGCCGGTCAGTCTCTCAACTCGGCTATGCATCATTGTCTTGGTAGGCCTTTACCCTACCAACTAACTAATGCACCGCGAATCCATCAAAAAGTGGTCCAAACGGACCTTTTAACGTTCTGTCATGCGACAGCACGTTTTATACGGTATTAGCATCTGTTTCCAAATGTTATCCCCTGCTTTTCGGTAGGTTATTCACGTGTTACTCACCCGTTCGCCACTCGCTTGAAGAGTGCAAGCACTCTTCGCTGCGCGTTCGACTTGCATGTATTAGGCACGCCGCCAGCGTTCATCCTGAGCCAGGATCAAACTCTCATGTTAAAAGTTTGAAGATTGCTCTTCGATTAAACTGACTAGTTGCTATCTCTCGATAACGCCTATCCGTTTATTGTTTGTTACGAATTGACTTCGCAAATTTGTTTGTGACTACTTACCAAGTAGCCACCGTTACAGATTTGTTTGTTCAAAGTTTTGTTCAGTTTTCAATGTGCGATGCCTTGTTGGGCAACTCATTTATCTTACCTCAGCTGTGACCTAAAGTCAACAACTAATTTAGAAAGTTATTTGAGTTGCTTTGTTAGGGCAACTTGATTAGTTTATCAGGAATGTTGAAGCTTGTCAACAACTTTCTGATGAACTTTTATCAACTGCCGGTCATCTCTGACAACCAGCGCCTCGATCGAAGCAGCTTTGCTTCGTAACGAACAATAACTAGTATAGCGCCTACCTGACTACTCGTCAACACTTTTTTTGGTAATTTTAGCGATTGGTCTCAAACGCTGATTTATCAGCATTGTAAATTTAACATTCGTCGATTGAAAACCTTTAGCGTTCTACTAACCGATCTACCTGGTCACAGGTTTGCTGCCAATCATCATTAACAATAATCTCAGCACCGCCTTGCAATTGATCAGGTAGCTTTAAGTCTCGTTGGAACTCCGGTGCCGATAAGCGATCCTGCACCCGGTCTGTTTCATCCCCACGAGCAATCAGGCGGTTCTCAAGTTTGACAACATCTTTAATCGTAACGTACCAAATCCAGGCCTGGTCACCTAAAATTTTTTGGTAGGTTTCAGCTCCTTTGGTGTCTAAGACAATACTAGCAAGGTTGTTTTTCTGCCACGCTTTTTCTAAACCTTCCTTAGAAGAACCATAATTTGCCTGACTATAATGAACAGATTCTAAATAATGGTTTAATAAGAAAGAATCCTTCGTTTCAAAATAATAATCAAGGCCGTCAACCTCACCAGCCCGCTTAGGACGGGTAGTATGTGTGATGACTTGCGGCACGCGCCATTTTTCCTTTAAGTAAGTTGCAATTGAGGTCTTTCCCGCTCCAGCTGGTCCCGTTAAAACAATTACCCGATTCATGGCTTTCTCATCCCCCATTTCTTTGTTTTCTTACCTTATCATCAAAATAATCGACAATCCAGTTAAAAGTTGGTACAATTGATGGCAGTTATATTAAAATAAAGTGAGAAAAGTTATGCAGTTACTAAAACGTGCCTTTGCCCGCGAGTCAGCTGCTGGTTACCTTGAAAAGGATCAGCAGATGGAGCGTGTGCTTACAACAAAAGACCTAATCGGCCTGGGTGTGGGAACCGTCATTGGTTCTGGAATCTTTATTTTACCCGGTCATGAGGCCTCTAACAACGCTGGTCCGGCTGTTTCTATCGCCTTTCTAGTTGCAGCTATCTTCTCTGGTATCTGCGGCATGGCTTTTGCCGAATTTTCATCAGCCATGCCAGTTGCTGGATCAGCTTATTCTTACGGATCTGTCATCTATGGTGAAGTAATTGGTTGGATTCTTGGCTGGTCCTTAATTTTGGAATACTTCTTGGCAGTTTCAGCGATTGCCACTGGTTTTTCAGCTTATTTCAATAATTTACTGAGCCAAATGGGTTGGGCTTTGCCTAAGGCTCTCCAGGCTGGACCTGGTGCCGGTGGTGTCGTCAATTTGATGGCCGTGGTTATTATCTTAATTTCAGCAGCTGTTCTATTCGCTGGTGTGAGCCAATCAAAGAAGATTGAAAATGCCGGTGTTGTTTTGAAGGTTGCCATTATTGCCCTCTTCATTATCGGTGGCCTCTTCTTCATAAAAGGACATAACTACGCTGATTTCTACCCTAAGCAGTTCCAAACAGGTGCCTTTGGTTTGGGTGGTTTAACTGCCGCAACCGCTTCCATCATCTTCTCCTTCCTAGGATTTGACACGATTGCTGCCCACGCAGCCGAAGTCAAGAATCCAACAAAAACAATGTCTCGGGGGATCTTAGGTACAGTCGCAATTTCCGCCATCCTGTACACCTTGTTCTCAATTGTCTTGACAGGGATCGTCAATTACAAGAGCTTGGGCGTTGATGACCCAGCCGCTTTCGCCTTGCAGGCCGTTAAGCAAACACAGTTTTCTGTTGTCATTACAATTGGCGCTTTAATTGGAATGTTCACCGCTGTGTTGGCCTTAATTTTCGCTTCATCACGTTTGGCTTATTCTTTCGGTCGTGATGGTCTCTTACCTCGTGGCTTAGGAAAGGTCGCTGGTCCACACCGTCTGCCAGTCAACGCCTTGATTTTAGCAGTTGCTGTTGAAGCATTCTTGGCTGGCCTTGTCCCATTGAGTACATTGGCTAATTTGATTAACATCGGTACTTTGACGGCCTTCATGTTTATCAGCTTCGGCGTCTTGATCTTACGTAAGCGTCACGACCTGAAACATGATGGTTTCAAGATGCCATTCTATCCTGTCTTACCATTAATTGCTGCCGGATTATCATTACTGTTGATCCTACGCTTGCCTGCAGAAACATTGAAAATGTATGGTGTTTGGGTCGTAATTGGCCTGATTTGGTACTTTACTTACGGTATCCGCCACTCTGCACTGAAGCAAATTAACAAATAACTCCATTGAAAAAGCTGACTGTTTGGGAATCAACCCAGACAGTCAGCTTTTCTTTTTTCTTGATTTACTTTTGACGTGATTAAGTGGTGAAATCAGAGCACGGACCACTAACTTTCATTATTTTAAGCACGTCCACTTCTTATAAAAGAACTGGATCCTGATTTTTCTGGAGGCGCTCAAAGGCTCCGGGCTCAACCTCTTGCAAGACTGGCTTCATCTCTTGAATTACGCCATCGTAATCAAAATCAACTTGATAGAGCTTTTGACCGACCTTTAACGCCTTAGCGACTTCTTCGTTTTGTTCGCGGTAACGGTTAGCATATTGAAGGAGTGAAACGGCTAAATCAGCAGCGACAATCACAGTATGAGCCTGTTCCTTTAAGGTGTCGAAGTCAGCAGCGACAATGTTCAATTGACGCTGCACATCATCCAGATCGACTTCTCCCGCATACACGGCCTCATCCAGGCGCGTAATTTCGTCACTCACTGTAAAGAATTTTTGTAGAAAGTCCTCGGGCAACCCTGGTAGGTCGCGACGTTCAAGAGAGCGCTTCACACCGCGAATTTGATCAATATAAGCAGTTGTATGCTCCTTAGCGGATTGCAAAGCAGGTTGGAATTCCTCAATTTGATGGTACAAGGCAACCTGGTCGCTATCTAACTGGCTCAAAATTGATAACCAATTTTCTTGGCGCGTAACTGCCCAGCTGTATGTCTGACTACCTTCCTTTAAGGCCCGTTGGACTTCTTGTTGACTCAATACTAATTCTTCAATGTCATGGTGATAACTAGACTGTCGGTCTTCTTCCTCATGACCCAAAATGAAACGTCCCTTCAAATAAGTTAGCTCAAGCAGCAAAGAATGGTTTTGTTCCTTAACCCGATCAAATTCTGTATTGACACGTTCTTGTTGCTTAAAGTAACGGTGATAGGCCTGATATTCTTCTTCCATGAGGTCATACAGGTCTTGAATCTTCTGGTTTAACGTTGTTGAAATCGTATTTGCTTCCTTGACTTTCAAACCTTCAATCGCCTGAAGTCCTTGAAGGCGGAGGTCATCGACCTCACTCAAAGCATCTTCCAAGACACCTTCGGCAAAAACAACGCCACGATCCGTCAAATCAAGCCAGCTCGTGTGCAATTCGTTAATCTGATCCAAGTATTTTTCATTAAAAGCGGTAAATAAAATCGGCAGATTTTGCATATAATCAAGAACCTGACCAGCGATCATCCCAACCTCTTCGAACTTTTGGGCTGCCTTTACTCGGTCCCCAGCCTCAATTAATTCATGGTAGCGTTGGTACTCATCTTCCTCATCAGATAAAAAGGCTAATAAAGCCGGTGCACTTGGGCCATAGGGGTTATTCATGGCTGTTAACCGCTCTGTGATATCGTCAAAATCACCATGTAATTGATCGATAGCCTGACGTTGCATCTTGTTTTCTTGCTGTATACTTTCCAGTCCTGAAACAACCTGTTTTTGCAAAGAAACAGCTTCGGTCATTTGATCTAACAAAGATTGTAGCGACTTTCTGGTCTTCCAAACGTTCAATCCAGCGCTCAATTGCATCGCGCGATTGATTTCCGCATCAATTGCCGCAAAGCGATGGTTGCGCAAGTCACGATAAATTTTTTCCGTTTCCTGGAAATTTTGCAAAGCCTGACCAGCTAAGGCGACCTTTCTTGCTGCTGCCAAATCAGTGGCAATGTCTTCATCCATGAGCGCTTTTTTAGCCAAACTAAAATCTACCGCCTGCGCGGCAGCCTGCCGTTGTGTCAAAACTACCCAACCAAGACCGATTAAGATAGCGATAATCACGATAACTGCAATAATAATCCACATATGTACTAAACCCTCAGCTTTATTTACTAATTAAGTCCACAATACACTATTGGCTACTGAAATTAGATTCATTTGCCTTCTTTTATCCCTTTCTTAAGATTTTTGATTCTTTTTCAGCCTGACTTTTCAATCGAAACGACATAAAAATACGGATACCATTTTGTTCAACACTCTTTTTCTTGCTAATTTCCTTCTGATTTGCTATACTGGTTGAAGTTGTATTGAGTAGCAGTCGGTAAAGAAGCGCGTCAACAACGTCCAAACTCGTTAGTAAGGACTTAGCTACAGTCACTGAGAAACGATTTTTCTTGACGCTGCACGCATCTGGTGCCGACCCTCAAATGTACAGCAAAATACATTTTGGAGGACATATACATGTCACGTTATACTGGACCAAAATGGCGTATCTCACGTCGTTTGGGTGTTTCACTTTCTGGAACTGGTAAGGAATTGTCACGTCGTGCCTATGCACCTGGTGACCATGGCCAAGGCCGTCGTGGAAAGGTTTCTGAATATGGAATGCAATTGCGCGAAAAGCAAAAGTTGCGTTTCACTTATGGTTTGACTGAACGTCAATTCCACTCATTGTTCAACAAGGCCGGCAAGGTTCGTCAAGGTACTCACGGTACAAACTTTATGATCTTCTTGGAACGCCGTTTGGACTCATTGGTTTACCGTCTTGGTTTGGCAACTACTCGCCAACAAGCACGTCAATTGGTTAACCACGGTCACATCTTGGTTGATGGTAAGCGTGTTGATATTCCATCATACGAAGTTGTTCCTGGTCAGGTAATCTCTGTTCGCGAAAAGTCAAAGAACATTGTGCCAATCCAAATCGCTGTTGAATCAGTTGTTTCACGTCCACAATTCGTTTCTTTTGATGCCGATAAGCTTGAAGGTACTTTCGTTCGTTTGCCAGAACGTGAAGAATTGGATGCTGACATCAACGAAGCCTTGATCGTCGAATACTACAACCGTTTGGGATAATTTAATTAACTCTTTCTGGTTGAAAAGTCACTGCTGATGCAGTGGCTTTTTTTTGGAAAAAATCAGCGCGACAATCGTTCGCACAATTGCTTGAGCAGGCAACGCTCACAACTGCAACCATCAAACCGCAAAGTGCTGGTCAATCAACCAGTAAACGTTGATTAACCGTCAAAAAAAGCGCACAAGCCTTTAATCTTTTTAACTTTTTTCGTATAATTGTCTGTAGTAAAGTAATTGGAGGATAACCCAATGGATGATGTTAACAGCCGTTTAGAACAGGGACAGCAAGGTAATGGCGGTCCCAAGATTAATCCTGATGAGCAGCGCCTTTACCTAGGCACTTTTCGTGAACGAGTAGTCGCGGCCGTTAAAGAATCAAAGGCCGATGATAGCCAAGTTCAAGAAGAACTCAAGGCAAGGATGCAAAACTGGCCAAACACGACCTTACTGATTGACCAGGATGCTTGTGGTGATGCTTACATTAACTACTTACAAATGGCTGTTAGCACCAATCACCCCTACACCCTGCTATCTGATTTTGAAAGAACAACACAAACAAGCGACCCCTATGCGGTCGTTCTTGCGGCAAAATCAGCCGTAAACCAAGAATCAATTGACCTGTAACCTGACGAAGCCGGTTTCAACCGGCTTCTTTTTTATCAAAACAGAGCCATACTGAGAAAGGAGCCTTCATGCCCGGACAAAAACCGCTGGCCTACCGAATGCGGCCAACAAAAATTGAAGAAATCGTTGGCCAAGAAGACCTAGTCGGCGAAAATAAAATCATTTGGCGGATGGTGGCAGCCAAGCGCCTTTCCTCGATGATTCTTTATGGTCCACCCGGAACTGGTAAAACCTCAATTGCCTCAGCCATTGCTGGTTCGACCAACTTCGCTTTTCGGGCCCTAAACGCGGCGACCGATTCGCAAAAGGACCTCCAGGTTGTGGCTGAGGAGGCAAAAATGTCAGGGACTGTCGTCCTTCTTTTAGATGAAATTCACCGTCTAAACAAGGTCAAACAAGACTTCCTCCTTCCTCACCTTGAATCGGGCGCGATTATCTTGATTGGGGCGACAACGGAAAACCCTTACTTAAACGTCACGCCAGCCATCCGTTCCCGGACCCAAATTTTTCAAGTCCAACCCTTAAGTGACCTGGACATCAAAAAAGCGATTAAACGGGCACTGACAAATCAAGAAAACGGACTTGGTAACTACCAAGTCAATCTAAGCGAAGAGGCCCTCACCCACCTTAGCCAAGCAACCAACGGCGATCTTCGTTCTGCCCTGAATTCCTTGGAGTTAGCAGTTCTTTCGACCAAGCCGGATGCAAACGGGATCGTCCAGGTAAACCTGGCAGTTATCGAAGAAACTACTCAAAGGCAGTCACTCGTCGCCGACAAGGATGGCGATGCCCACTATGACATTATCTCGGCTCTACAAAAATCAATTCGAGGATCGGATGTCGACGCGGCCCTACACTACGCCGCCCGGCTGATTATTGCCGGTGACCTGCAAATCTTAGTCCGCCGACTGATTGTGATTGCCTACGAGGATGTTGGTCTGGCTAATCCAAACGGCGCACAACGAGCCGTGACAGCTATTCAAACCGCTGAAAAATTAGGATTACCTGAGGCGCGGATTCCAATGGCCAATGCCATTATTGAATTAGCATTGTCGCCAAAGTCCAATTCAGCTTACACCGCAATCGATGCTGCCATCGCCCAAGCCAGTCGTTCAAAGGCCCAGACCATCCCAAACCATCTACGCGATAGTCACTACAAGGGCGCCGAGAAACTCGGCCACGGAAATGACTACATTTACCCTCACGACTTCCCTAATGACTGGGTTGCTCAGCAGTACCTTCCAGATACGATCAAAGATGACGCCTATTTCCAGCCAAAAGGTAACTCGAATTTCGAGCAGCAATTAAAGGATGTTAATCAGAGCCTCAAAAACCAACAGCGCCGTGGTTTAAAATAAACAATACCAATCTGATTTTGAACAACAATTTTGCTGATGGTTACTCACAAAAATCAGAATGTCAAGACTAGTATTTTTAGACAAAATCAGTATACTATTTAGTGAATACTCTGGTATACGCATTGCTACATTTACAGCTTTTTCCTTACAACCTTTTTATTTTGGACGGGAATCCTCAGGTTATGACATGCCCTTTCGTTTGGTAGTCAAAGCCCCCGGTGAAACGCCCACCTCGATAATTTCGAGGAAAATCTGAGTAGCGGTTAACGGTGCCAATAGAGTATCGTGGGCATGACCCACGGCTCGCCTTCGGGCGGGCTTTTTTTGTGAACTCATACTAAAGACTAAACGAATTAGCCAATTGCTGGTATCCACTAATTCCTATTCGCAGACTCTGCTTTTTATTTCGTCTTAAAAGACTTATAATGAACCTAGAAAGAGAGGTCTTTACGATGACACAGTCTTACCAGAAAATTTTGGTTCCAATGGATGGCTCAAAGGAGGCTGAGGCGGCCTTGAAGCGCGCAATCGCCCTAGCAAAAGAAGACGGCGACGCTGAATTAGTGATTGCTAATATCATTGATACTCGTGCCATTCAAAACATTACATCTTTCGATAACACGATGGTTGACACCATCACGGAAGATGCCCGTCAATCATTGGAAGCTTACAAAAAGCAAGCAACTGAGGCAGGCCTCTCAAATGTTTCATATCGGATTGACTATGGTTCACCAAAGACCATGATTGCAACCGATATTCCAAAAGAAATCAAAGCTGATTTGATTGTAATTGGGGCCACTGGTCTCAACACGGTTGAACGTCTAGTTGTCGGTTCTGTCACCGCCTTCGTTACTCGAATCGCGACAATCGACGTCTTGGTTGTTCGTTGCGCAAAGCTCGCTCAAAAGTAAAAATCAGTAAAAAAACGTCCCTTGCGTAACAACAAGGGACGTTTTTTTATTTAAAATTATTGGCCGTTGAAAGTTCCAACCTTCTCTTCACCCAATGATTCAAATGAATAAGAAATCAGTTGTTCCTTTTCGTAAGCTTCAAAGCCATATTGCACCATCATATCAGCCAACTTGGCATTGTTAATATCGGAATAATCCCACAAGCGCTTAAACAAGGACATGTTAGTAAATCCTGGCAGCGTATTTGGTTCACCTAAGTAAGGAACGTTATTCTCGTCAATTAAGAAATCCATCCGAGCTTCACCGGCCAAGTTCAAGACTTGGTAAGCCTTCTTTGCCATCGCTTTAATTTCAGCCGTGACATCTTCTGGCAAGTTAGCGGGAATCTCAAAGGCAACAGCTGAGTTATCCACAAACTTTGATTTGTAATCATACCAGCCCTTACCATTCCCACCTTGATCTGGTACTTGGTGGGCACCGATTTCAGAAACTAAAATATCATCATTTCCAATCACGCCAACCTCTAATTCACGGGGGCCATTAACGGCTGCCTCAACCAAGACCTTGCGGTCATACTTGAAGGAATCAGCCAAGGCAGCCTGATATTCGGCCTCATTTTCAGCCCGTGAAATACCAACGGATGATCCCTGATTAGCAGCCTTAACAAAGACCGGTGAACCTAACTCTTTTGCAACAGTTGCCCAGGTCAATGGCTGATCATCATTTTGATAAGTAACCAGGTACTTGGTATTACGGATGCCATTGGCCGTCAAAATTTCCTTGGTAATCACCTTATCAAAAGAAATTGCGTGGCCACGCAAAGCGGCACCAACATAAGGCTTCTTCAAGAGACGGAAAAGACCTTGAAGCGTACCATCTTCGCCAAGGTTACCATGAACAACTGGGAAAAAGATATCAATTGGTGGCAAATCCTTTAAGGCAGCAATCGGTGCCAACGTTTCCTTTGGGTCAATGCTTGCCATGTATTCAGCAACCAAAGGAGCCTCATCGGCTTGGTTCATAATTTCAAATGATCGCTTAGCATCCAAGAAAAAACCATTTTGGGCAATAGCCACGACCGAAAGGTCATACTTGCCCGTTTCCTTTAGGGCCTGATAGTAATTATAGGCAGACCGCTTGGAAACATCGTGCTCTGACGAGTTTCCACCAAACAACAATACAACATGTTTTTTGCTCATAAGAAAATTCCTTTATTGGTCCACCAGCCAGGTGGACGTCATGGGTAAATATTTTTTTCATTCGCCAACCTAGCGAGACGAAGACAATTAAGAAAGGTAATTCTTAGTCTCTTGGACATATGCCCAAATTTTTTCAGGCACCTGATCTTGACCAAAAGCTAAAATTTGCTGGAAGAAATCAACGCGATTATATAATTTCTGCCAGCGTGACCGAGTTTGTGCAAAGGGTTCATTCACAAGGTCTTGCCGCCACAATTTTAATGATAGTAGTAAATAATCGGCGTAGAGGCTGTGCTTTTGACTCAAGCGCAAGATGGTTCCTACTTGGCGGTTTAGCTCACCCATCGTGAGTGGTGTGTTTAGCTGACGGAAATTCGTCATGATACAAGCAAGCAAGAAAAGTTTGTCTGACCGTGGAACATCCGTCCGGTCAAAAATCGCGCCCAACACATTTGCTAAATGAGTAAAGGCATGAATCCAACCATGGCCAGGCACGAAACCGCGTGTATCCAGTTCTAACAGCGTATACAGGCTAACCTGTTCGACGATAGCCATCATCAACTCTGAGCCAATAAAGGGTTCAGCAGCTTGCTGATCAGCCATCAATAAAATCGAAAGAATGGCAAGGGCAAAAGAGCGTCCATAAGCACCATCGTTTTCTTCCTGCAAAATTTGACTAAGTAGGTGGTCGTCACCAATCATTTCAGCCGTCAACCAGTCTAATTGCTGATGACTTAAATGCCCATTTTGGATGGCATTCCCAAGAAAGAAGAAGGCCCCCGTATCACGAATCTTTGCACTCGGTGAAGACAACTGTTCCACGACTGCCCGCAAGTCATCATCTGCTACAAACTGATTGGATTCCTCATGGTTGGCCGACCACACATCCTGGTAGACCTGCATTTGTTCAATCACGGCCATTGAATCTCTAGGTCGTGGAGTTGGCTCAGCCGGTTCCATGTCCGCATTTTCTTTTAAGACATAGAGTAACTCAGGTAGTGATTCATAAACATCCCCACTGCGTAGCTGTGATAATAAAACCCGTGTTTTTTCATGAATTGCTGCAAGTTCTTCCATAGCACCCTTTTACAAATTAAATTCGTTCGAATCGTTGAAAGTTCTACTTTGTTGTTGATAAGACATCGACATTATCAGCCCAACCCCAATCATATTCGAAACCAGCGACGACCCTCCCTGTGAAATAAAGGGCAGTGGAATTCCTGTCAATGGTAAGAGACCAATGTTCATACCAATGTTTTCAAAGACGTGGAACAAAACCATCATAATCACACCGGCAGCAATATAAGCATAAAAGGCGTTTTTAGCCTTAAACGTTGCCTTAATCATGCGATAAATCAAAAAGAAGTATAAGGAAATTAAGAAGGCGCCTCCAATGAAGCCAAAGGACTCGCCCATTACTGAGAAAATCATATCCGATTCACGAACAGGCACAAAGACTTTCATATTACCAAACCCAGACCCAAACAGTTGACCAGATCCGATAGCTTTCAAGTTTTGATACGTCTGATAACCAGTATTTGAGGTATCTTGGCCTGGATGCAACCAGGCATCAATTCGAGCAAATTGGTAAGACTGGAAACCTAATGTTCCCAGAATGCTTCGACCAATTGTCGAAGCCACTAAGAAAATCATACCACCGCCTAAGACGCCCACACCCGCAAAGACTGGCCCCAAAATCCGCCAGGTAATGCCGGAAACAACGACAATTCCAGCCGTGATGGCCATAAAGACGAGAAGTGTCCCCAAATCGTTTTGTAAGGCGATTAAGAAGGCCAATGGTAAGAAGCATCCGGCAATCTTAGCAATTAACAACCAATCGGAATCAACCTGGTGGGTTGGGTACAAACGGTTATGACTAGCGACAATTTTCGCTAACATCACGATATAAAATGGTTTTACAAATTCCGCCGGCTGAATCGAAACAGGTCCAATAACAATCCATGACTTAGCACCCGCATTCGCATACAAAGCCCGATTATAAAAAATCAGAACGGCAATCAGTAAAATAAAGGATATGGCATAAAGAAAGGGTGCTAATCGCCAGAGCTGGAAGGCATCAAAATGCATAATGAAAGCAATCATCACGCCACCAGCAATCCAGTAAACAATCTGCATAATAACAGCTCTAATCGGTGAGGCACCTTTACCACCGTTTAAAATAGCAAAGTACAAGGAGTACAGACCAATTAACATCAGCAAGATTAAAATTAAAATCATGCCCCAATCCAACTCTGAAGCAGATGGCCGGTCGGTTTTATGTGATGCGATACGCTGCATGGTGAATCTTCCTTTTGCACAAAATTTTTAGGTGGTTCTATGTACAAAAACCCCTTGCCGCGGCAAAGGATTCTTTTTAAAAATTAATGGTAGAGATTAAATGATGCGAGGATTGCCTGCAAGGCTTCATCGGTCGATTGAGCACTGGCAATGACAACCTGCTTGCCTAAAACACCAGTATAGCTACCCTGATTTTGTTCGATTTTACCGATTGGTTGATCATCAACCAAAACCTGGATTTCGTCGTCCTTTGTGACCAAAGACACGCCAAAGCTCTGATTTTTCTTGCTCATGACTGCTCCTTATTTTTTCGTCATCATGTGTTCCAACAATGCCCCAGTTCCCTTGGCCACGTTGTCCAATGGTGATTCTGAAACAAAAACAGGAACTGTCAAACGATCGGCAATAAACTTATCCATGCCATCGAGCAATGCACCTCCACCGGTCAACATCACACCACGGTCGATGATGTCAGCAGCCAGTTCAGGTGGCAACTTTGACAAAGCCAAGTGGGCAGCGTCAGCAATTTGAACCAACGTGTCATGCAAGGCTTCTTCAATTTCGTTTGAGTTAACAGTAATCGTTTGTGGCATGCCTTCAAAGTTGTCACGGCCACGAACAGTCATCGTCTTTGGCGTATCTGACTTCAAGGCAGAACCAATTTCAATCTTAATGGTTTCTGCTGAACGCTCACCAACAATCAAACCATGTTCACGCTTCAAGTAATTGACGATATCAGTGTTCATGCGATCACCGGCAACCCGGATTGATTCTGAAACAACAATGTCACCCAATGACAAGATGGCGATATCAGAAGTTCCACCACCCATATCAATTACCATTGAACCAACTGGCTTAAAGATATCTAAACCAGCACCAATAGCAGCAACCTTTGGCTCGTAATCCAAATAAACCTTAGCACCACCAGCCTTTTCAGCGGCTTGAATAATTGCCTTACGTTCAATTTCACTAATGTTTGTTGGTGCACAGATCATGATGTTTGGCTTTGACATAAAGCCTTTGACGTTCAATTTGTTAACAAAGTAAGTCAACATCGCTTCTGTAATATCGAAGTCAGAAATGACTCCATCCTTCAAAGGACGAACGGCCCGAATGTTTCCGGGTGTCCGACCAACCATCCGGTAGGCTTCAGCCCCAACGGCCAAAACACGGTCAGTCTTGTCGTCAACGGCGACAACGGAAGGTTCATTAAGGACCACACCTTCGCCTTCAACGTAAATCAAAACGTTGGCGGTTCCCAAATCAATTCCAATATCTCTTGCCATGGTTATTATTTCTCCAAAATTCATGTTCGGTAGGGTCTAAAAGAAAAAACAGTCCCCTACAATCCTTTAAATTATATCATACTTGACCAGTTTCGGCCGGCATCTCTTAGAAATCTTTTAGGAGAGTTCCTGGTAGTTGTAAGGCTGAATTTAAAAGCGACACTAGTGCCGTCGCCAGCAAAAATCCGAGGCTGGTTGCAACAACTACTTTGAGCACGGCCGCCTGCAAAGGATTTTTTGGTAGTAACTTGCCAAAATCAATCGGACGAAGCAGGTAAAAGACAAAATAGATGGCGGCAATCGTTGTGGTCAAAGTCAAAAGTGGTGGCATGAAAGTTCTCCTTTTATTCGTTTCATTTTATAACAGAAAGGACAAACCGGCAATGTAACAAAGCTTTCCTCACACAGATTCTCACTATGCCAAAATGCTCATAGGCAAAAATTTTTTTCTATTCGACTTAACGAGCTAACGAAGCTGATGACACAAAGCGAGCCCCAGCCTGATAAAGGCAGTCGGCTGCATGATAAAGTGTCCGTCCAGTCGTATAAATGTCATCAACAACCAAGATTTTCGTCCCCACCACTAATGCAGCTTGATTGTCGGCAATGGCAAATGGCTGGGGTGTCTTGAGCCGTTTTGCTCGATCCAAACTAGATTGGTCAACCTTATTATGATTAGCCACCTCCAAAACTGCTTTGGCAGAACGCACAAGCCATGGCTCGACTTGGTTGAACCCCCGCTGCAAAAGCCGCTTCTTACTTACCGGGATGGGGATAACTAGGTCGATTTGCCGTTCTTTTACCAGGCGTCGAATCATTTGCCGCATTTCCTTTTGAAACACGAGGCCCAGTCGATAATCCCCCATAAACTTGTAGCGGGACATGTATTCCTTTAATTGCCCATCGTAAGCATACAAGGCTCGATGGCCAAGTAGGCGGTAACCCTGACTTTGCCAGAACTGGCAATCTGGACAAATCAGTTGTGTCCCCTCGACTGGGATTCGATGGACCAATTGGCGGCCGCATCCACCACACAACGTTCCCTTTAAACGAGCAAAGCAATTTAAACATCTCGGGCACAACAACTGCTTGGCTTGCTTTCGATTAAAGACCAACTGGCCCATTGTGACTACTGGTTGAAAACCTTCTTGGCAGAGTAAACAATTCAAATCTCATCCTCCTGGCTATCTGTTGGTATGGCACCCATCTGTTTTACTCGACTGTTCAAATCAGCAATTTGCTGGCGAGCTGCCCGTAATTTGAAGGTCGGCTCCTGCACGAGTGCTAAAACCAGACCATCGGGGTGCTCTTGAGACCGTCCCACCCGTCCGGCAATCTGGACGAGCGCTGCTATTGAAAAAACAGCATCATCCGCCCCCAAAATCACTACTTCCAAGGCCGGTAGCGTCACCCCGCGCTCTAAAATCGTCGTCGTGATTAAATAACGGTAGACTCCTGACCGCAAATCGCGAACTTTTTCAGCACGATCAGGATCAGCAGCATGGACCGTTGCCCCATTAATTGTCTGAAAACGTTGCAGATAGTCAAATACTCGCGCTAAATCATTAACTCGTGGCACGAAAACCAAAAAGGGGTTCTGCTGACCAATCCAGAATTGAACCGCCTTTAATAGTTTTTTTGGTGGTTGCTTACGCCAATTGCCAATCCGGCGAACCTGAATTTGCGGTAACAGGCCGCGATGGAAACGCTGTGGCAAATAGGACTGAGCTAATCGTTTCTGCTTGACTAAGCGTTTCAACACAGCCGTTGGTGTCGCAGTCAAATAAACAACACTCGCTTGATTTTTTTGTGCCCGTAAAACGGCATAAGCTAATGCACCATCACCCCGGAAAGGAAAAGCGTCAACCTCATCGATAATTAATAAGTCAAAAGCACGATAAAAACGTAACGCCTGATGAGTCGTCGCTAAAACCAGCTGGCTATAACGGTACCGGCTACCATGTTGACCGTAGAGAACTTGAATTGGGCAATCAAAAGCCTGCTCTAATCGTGGCGCTAGTTCAAGGACAACATCGACCCTCGGCGTCAAAATGGCAACCCGTCCTTGTCTCTGCAATGCATGGTCAATTAATGGAAACAGCATCTCCGTTTTACCAGCACCGGTGACCGCCCAGATTAACCGATTTTCTCGCTTAGCATAGCTCGCCATCAAATCTCGGCTAACCCGCTCTTGCTGATCAGTCAGCCGCCCATCCCATCTAAGGTGACCTTTAGCTTGAAAGAGATTGGGCTCCGGAATTGTGAGCAGGCAGTCATTAGTCGAAACCCGTCCCATGTTCAGGCACTTTAAGCAGTAAAAACCACTGCCGGCAAGTCTCGCTCGTTCTTTTTGCCCACAACGCTGACAGACTCCTTTCTTAAAGGCCGGTAGAATTTGACAAGGTACTGGTGGATCAATTTCTTTGGGCCAAGTTACCAAGCGGCCATAAAGGTTCTCGACATTCATTTTTCTACCTACCTTCTAAATTTAGTCATGTTATAATACGAGCTATGGAGCCTTTTTACCTACTCGCTGAGAATGATTATTCCTGGCAACAAACAATCAAAAAATCAGACTTTATCGTTTCTTTCTTTCGCATCGAATCTGAAGAACAGGCACAGACCTACATCGACCAGATTTCCAAAAAACACCACAAGGCAACTCACAATGTCTTTGCCTATGTCATTGGGGACAACGATGAAATTAAGCGCTATTCGGACAACGGTGAGCCTTCTGGGACGGCTGGGGTTCCGATGCTTGAAGTCTTGCAGAAACGTCAGGTTCACAATATTTTGGCCATTATTACCCGCTACTTCGGAGGAATTAAGCTTGGCGCGGGTGGGTTAATCCGAGCCTATGCCGGAACCGTTGCCCAAGGGTTAGATGAGGCCGGTTTGGTTGAACGCCTTTGGCGCGAAAAAATTCAAATTGATATTGATTACCAAAATAATGATCAACTGACTTATTGGTTGAAGCAAGAAGATTACCCAGTCTTTGCCACTGATTTCGACACCGCCGTCCACCACCAAGTAGCGGTTGCACCGGATCAGGTAAAAGCCTTTGAGGAAGAACTGAAAAACCGCTTTGCCGGCCAGGTTTCTTTTCAGAAAATCAGTGAAACATACTTGGAAATTCCCGCAAAGTAGGTTATAATAATCTAGTTCGCGCGGTTAGTGTAATGGATAGCACGTAAGATTCCGGTTCTTGCAATCCGGGTTCGACTCCCGGATCGCGCATAAACAGTGCTGATCTATCAATGTTTATAACGGCGATGGAGTAGTTTCGCAGTACTTCACACAAAAAGCACCTCGCATTCTTAATTGAATGCAGGTGCTTTTTCTTGTTGATTCTTCAATATTAACGAAAGTCACATTCTAAATCATGTGCATTTTCAACACCAACAGCCTGCAAAAATGATTCAACAGTCACTGGTCCCAGAAACTTAAAGCCGATTTTTTTCAGCCGCTTACTAAAGTTTTCAGAAAGTGTATTGCGACTGGCCGGCTTTTCCTCCTGGTTAACACCAATATCGAGTATTTGACCATTGGTCTGCTGCCAAACCAAATCAGAAAATGTCTCACCCCGATGATGGAGCCTTCGAATTTGTTGAGCATTATTAATTGTTGCTTCAATTTTTAGCCGATTACGGATAATACCAGCATCAAAGAGCAGTCGCTCAACATCTTGTTGATCAAATTGGGCCACCTGGTTAATATCAAAGTTAGCAAAAGCAACCTTAAAATTCTTTCGCTTACTTAAGACCGTTCGCCAACTCAAGCCTGATTGAAAAAGTTCCAATGTCAGCAACTCGAATAAAAGTTGATCATCATCTCGCACGGGGTGACCAAACTCACGATCATGTTAGGTAACCATTGGTGTTCTCTCTTTATAATTTACAGCCCAACGACAACGTGTTACCATGCATCCCCCTCTTTGACAAAGCAATTTTTATCTGAATAATCTTTTCCCATATTATACGAAAGAAAACACAAAAAAACGCCCCACAAGGCGTTTTTCGTTAAAAATTTATTTACTTAGCTTGGATTGCTTCGCGTGCGTCAGCTGACAAGTTGTAGAATGCGTGAACACCCTTATACTTAGCAGTATTAGCAAGCAATTCTTCGATACGGATCAATTGGTTGTACTTGGCGATACGGTCAGTACGTGACATTGAACCTGTCTTGATTTGACCGGCGTTAGTAGCAACAACCAAGTCAGCAATCGTAGTGTCTTCAGTTTCACCTGAACGGTGTGAAACAATCGCCGTGTAACCAGCTTCCTTAGCCATTTCGATGGCATCCATTGTTTCTGACAAAGTACCGATTTGGTTAACCTTGATCAAAATTGAGTTGGCAGCACCCATACGGATTCCCTTAGCCAAGTATTCAGTGTTGGTAACGAAGAAGTCGTCACCAACCAATTGAACCTTCTTGCCAAGCTCCTTCGTGATTTCAGCCCAGTCATCCCAGTTGTTTTCATCGATAGGATCTTCGATTGAAATGATTGGGTAACGGTCAGCCAAGTCTTCCAAGTACTTAATGAAATCAGGAGTTGAGAATTCTTCCTTTGTTGACCAGCGCAAAACATACTTTGACTTGTCAGCATCCCACAATTCTGATGAGGCAACATCGACAGCAATGGCGATGTCCTTACCAGGCTTGTAACCAGCAGCTTCAATCGCTTTAATCAAGTATTGCAATGGTTCTTCGTTGTTAGCGAAGTCAGGGGCAAACCCACCTTCATCACCAACTGAAGTAGCCTTGCCATCAGCGGCCAACAACTTCTTCAATTCGTGGAAAGTTTCTGAACCATAACGGATGGCTTCCTTGATTGAAGGAGCACCAACAGGCATGATCATGAATTCTTGGAAGTCAACCTTGTTATCTGAGTGAGCACCACCGTTGATAACGTTCATCATTGGTGTAGGCAAAACGTAAGAGTTCATGCCACCAATGTATGAGAACAAAGGAACACCCAATTCATCAGCAGCAGCACGGGCTGCTGCGATTGAAACGGCCAAGATAGCGTTGGCACCCAACTTACCCTTGTTAGAAGTACCATCCAAGTCAATCATGGCTTGGTCGATGGCACGTTGGTCAGTTACGTCAAACTTACCAACCAAAGCCTTAGCGATTACATCATTAACGTTAGCAACGGCCTTAGTCGTACCCTTGCCACCGAAACGGTTCTTGTCACCGTCACGCAATTCGACAGCTTCGTGTTCACCAGTTGATGCACCAGATGGCACGATTCCGCGGCCAAATCCACCAACTTCAGTGATAACTTCAGCTTCGACTGTTGGGTTTCCACGTGAATCAAGAACTTCACGTGCGATGATATCTGAAATCAAAGACATATTTTATGCTCTCCTTTTGTCTGTGGTTAATATTTATAAAACCAACTAAATTATAACACCCTTACCAGGTAAAATGAACAGGAAAAATGGGTTCTTTCTAGCTTAGCCAACGGTTTGGCAGATTTGTCTGAGAACTAATTTTACTTTTTCGCCTGGTCCACCAGGGTCAAAAACTGTCTGGGATCCAAGGCGGCCTTACCGACCAGGATCCCGTCGATGTCTTGCTGGCATAAAAAAGCAGGTGCGTTTTTCGGCGTCACTGAGCCACCATACAGAATGCGAATGGTATTAGCCAAGTCTCGATTGTATAAATTAGCTAAGCTTTGTCGGATTAAAGCAGCTGCTTCTTGAGCCTGATCAGCCGATGCTGCTGACCCAGAACCAATTGCCCATGTTGGTTCATAAGCAATCGTTACTTGCGCCATTGCGGCTGCCGTAACCCCATCAAGAGCTGCCTGTAACTGCTTTAAGATAACCTTTTCAGGCACCAGGTGGCCGTAAACCGACAAGTCTTCATCTAAATCGACAATCGGTTTTAAACCATTGCGCAGCGCTGCTAACGTTTTTAAGTTCACCGTCTCATCCGTTTCATTAAAAAACTTTCGTCGTTCAAAATGTCCAATTAAAACGTATTCAACGCCAAGTGCTGCCAAAGCTTTTGGTGACGTTTCACCAGTAAAAGCACCATCATCTTCCCAATGAGAATTTTCACCAACAATTGCTAGCGGAGTTCCCTTTGCAGCCTGCAACATCTGGCTTAAATACAGGTCTTGCGCGGCGATGCCAACTTCAACTTCCTTCTCACCTGTCAAAGCGGGTAAAACAGTATCCAGATAGGGAGCAACCTGGTCCGGCATCATGTTAATTTTCCAATTGGCTATGACAAATGGTTGCCGGTCCTGCGCACTCATTTACTTTCTCCCCGATTCAGCATCAAGAACAAGAAGACAGCCTCAATCAACAATAGCCAGGGCAAGTTGGTATTGCGCTCTCCAACCAAAACCAAAAGCGCATAAGAGACAATTAAAGTGGCCATGCCAATGGTCATTTTAATTAACCCCTGACGGAAGGTTGACCGATTCAAAGCTTCCTTCAAATGCTCGTTTTCACTACGTGCTTCACTTATGTCGAGCTTTAAGGACTCAACTTGGTCCAAGAGCTGATCGTTTTCAGCCTGCAGGAAATCAACCTGCGTTTGGATTTCTTTGTCTTGCTGGTCTTTTTTGTTCGACCAATTAAATAACTTCATAGGTATTCTCCAATCAATGTCTATTTTAACAAAAATTACTATTAAAACCGAATAAAAAGAAGAAAGAAGATCAGCGCTTGACAAGAATAACAATTCTAGGTAAAATTTGATAGTTGTATTAATACATGCGGCTGTGGCGGAATTGGCAGACGCGCAGGATTAAGGATCCTGTGTCCGCTTTAGGACGTGCGGGTTCGACTCCCGCCAGCCGCATAATGAAACACTGCTATACCAGTGTTTATAACCATTTGGTAGCAACTAATATAAAAGCATTCAAACTTAACTGTTTGAGTGCTTTTTCTTTGAAATGGTCCAAAATTCCCGCTTGCGAGTTAATTTTAGGCTCGCATCAGTTCGAGACCACCCAACCTAAAGTTAACGTGCCCTTGTAGTATTAATACTGATTATGTGTAGAATTCATTCAGATCTTTTTTGACTTTTTCTGATTTTTTTAGCCATCATCTGATGCGGGACGCCAACTTCCAAAAAAGTATCGCCGTATGCCTCAAAGCCAAACCGCTCATAAAGGCCAATTGCATGCTGTTGAGCCTCAATTTCAATTTTGTCTTGAACAAAGCGGGAAGCAATCACATCCATTAATTGTTGAACCAGGGCTTTGCCAAGGCCTTTACCACGGGCCTTCTTGACGGTCAGTACCCGGCCAAAGGTTACTGTGTCATCGCTTTTTTGGAAAATGCGGGCGTAAGCCAACAATTCGTCATCTTCTTCATAGAAGACATGCAGGGCCGTTAGATCCTGCTCATCAACGTCTTGGTACTCAATGTGCTGGTCAACAACAAAAACGGCCATCCTGGCACGGTACATCGCCCAAATTTCACGATTGCTGAGTTCATTAAAAGTTTTAATTTGCCACATCAATCTAATTCCTCCCCTATCTCAGTAAAAGCCTTAGCCCCGGTCTTTTCAAGCAGGTTAATCCTTTTACATAATGGTTTTAGAATACAAAAATTAACAGCTATAAGCAAGGTAAGGAACAAAGAAAAAGCTAACAGCAGGTTGCTCCCACTGTTAGCTTTCAAGCTTTTATTCATGATGCCGACGAAAGGATTTGAACCTTCGACCCCAGGTTTACGATACCCGTGCTCTACCAACTGAGCTACATCGGCATAACTCCGACTGCCGGGCTCGAACCGGCGACAACCTGATTAACAGTCAGGTGCTCTACCAACTGAGCTAAGTCGGAATGACTTGTCGTTTAAAACAACTATTATATTATGCCATTTGCAGCGGGGACTGTCAATCATTTTCATACATTATTTTATTAACTTTTTAGAAAATCATCCGAGACCGACCCCACTATCCACGGACAAACTTTGACACTGACACAGTGCCGTCTTACAATGTAGGCATCATTAGATTGAAAAGGAGACTGCACATGAATGTTACTGTTTTTGGTAAAGGAAATATCGGTTCAGCCGTTGGCGCTCAATTAGAAAAAGCCGGCAACCAAGTCGACTACGTGACAACAGAACATAAGGTAGACACGGTTGCTGATTTAGTTATTTTGGCTGTTCCTTACAGCGCATTGACAAGCATTGCCAAAGAATACCAACAAAAATTTGCCGGCAAAACAATTGTTGAAACTACCAACCCTGTTAATTTTAAAACTTTTGACAGCTTGGACGTTCCAGCCGACTCTTCAGCAACTGCCCAATTACAAGCTGATTTACCAGACAGTCACGTCTTAAAAGCCTTTAATACCATCTTTGCGGCCAACATCGTATCTGGTAAAGTTGGCAATAACCCTGTTGAAGTTTTGACTGCTGGTGATAACAAGGACAGCAAAGAATTGTTGCAAAAAGCCTTTCAGGGAAGCGACCTTGACGTTGTTGATGCCGGAGCTTTGCGTCGTGCCCGTGAATTAGAATCAATTGGTTTCTTGCAAATGACCTTAGCCGTTACCAAGCAAATTGCTTGGACTGGTGGTTTCGCCGTGATCAAATAATTGTTTAATACTTAAAAAACCAGGTTAACCTGCGAATCACTCCCTAACGTCTTGAACTGATGGAATAATTTGCCAGATTTTACCTGGTTTTTTGCTGTATTCATTATTAAAATTGAGTTTTCTTACCTAATGCTGGAATCAGTAGCATAATCAAGAAAGAAAAAAGATAAATGGCTGAGAAGAACACCATGACCACTGAAAGTGATGTCTTATCCATCATCAAACCAATCAAGGCCGGAAAGAAGCCGCCAAAGAGTTTTCCAACACATGAAACAACAGAATTAGCGGTCACACGGACATCAATCCCATACAATCGGGAAACAACAACACCGTAACCACCATACATACCATTAGAGAAAAAGCCCACCATCATCATAATCAATAGTAATGACCAAGCGTTATTGGCCATTGGAATCAAATAAACGGAAGCGGCTGCAACAACCAAGAAAATGCCAAAGGCCCACCGTGGACCAAAGTAATCTAAAATGAAACCAAAGGCATACATGCCCAAAGACATGCCGACAATGGTAGCAATCATCCACATTGAAGATGACGAAATGGAGAGACCTAATTGCTTTTGCATAATCTTAGGCAACCAGTTCATTAAGCCGTAGTAACCACCTGTTTGAACCATCATCATCAAAATCAGTCCGATTGTTTGCAGAGCCATCGCCGGCGTTTGAAAAACTGCTAAAAGGGGGACGCGGATTGTTTCTTGCTGATTGGCCCGTCGCTGTTCTTTGGCTTGCTCAAATTCTTGACTGTCCTTCAGGTGGATTCGAATCAAAAATGCAAACGCAACCGGCAAAAGGCCGACTAAGAACAAAGCATTCCAGCCCCAACGAGGAATGATTACTGCCGCTGCAAGGGCAGCCAAGATTGACCCACCTTGTCCACCAATTTGCACGATGGACATCAAACGCCCGATTTTCTTTCCCGTAAATGCTTCGGCCACCATTGTCACGCCGGCACTATATTCGGCACCGGTTCCTGCACCAACAATAAAGCGTAACGCATATAAAATCCAAATATTATGGGCAAAGTACATTCCGGCTGTTGCCAATGCGACAATGACCAATGTACTCGTAAAAATCCGTGCACGACCAAATTGATCAGCCAACATTCCAAAGCTCAAGCCACCGACCAACGTTCCAATTGAAAAAATTGTGGCAATCAACCCACCCGCAAAATTGCTAATGTGCAAAGATGCGATGATTGAAGATAAAGCAAAGGAAATGAACATGACATCCATATTCTCAAGTCCAAAACCAGCCGTTGTCGACCATAGCGTTAACTTCTGATTTTTAGAAAAATGCTTGTGATGCAAAACCTCTGTGTTCTGCATAGGGGAAACATCTGCCATATTAAATTTACTTCCTTTCAAAATTAGCGCTCACAGACGCAAATTATTTCTCCGTTTTTGCCACGATTGGCAAAACACTAACAACTAGTATAGCGCCATTGGTCTTAGTCAACAAGGACAATTATTATCCCTCTCATAGAAAATTATCGCAAAATATACAATTAACCGCTCCCTCTGTCCATATTCGTGGGCAAGTTAATACAATTTTTGCTGGTATTACTTCTTAGCCTTCGTCTTGATCCTTTTTATTCTTCCTTGTAGAAGACAAATGTTTAATTTTTACCGCTAAAGTTAGAAGCCATTGCGACAAAAAAAAGACCAGACATTTCTGTCTGATCTTTTTTATACTCCGACTGCCGGGCTCGAACCGGCGACAACCTGATTAACAGTCAGGTGCTCTACCAACTGAGCTAAGTCGGAATAAAGCGCTTGGCTCAACTATATAAGTATACAAAATCAAGCCAAGCGTGTCAACTATTTATTAGCAAAATAAAAAGTTATTCTGGCCGCATCGTTGGAAACAACACGACATCACGAATGGAAGCGGCATCCGTTAGCAGCATGACTAAACGGTCAATTCCAATTCCCAAGCCACCGGTAGGTGGCATACCGTACTCCAAAGCCTCTAAGAAGTCTTCATCAATCCCTTCGGCTTCATCATTACCGTTATCACGTTCGGCTGCTTGAGCTTCAAAACGTGCTCGCTGATCGATTGGATCGTTCAATTCGGTAAAGGCATTAGCAAATTCAGAACCAACGATATACAGCTCAAATCGATCTGTAAAGCGTGAATCATCTGCATTCTTCTTTGCCAATGGCGACACTTCCACTGGGTGACCATAGACGAAAGTCGGCTGTTCCAAAGTATCTTCAACAAAATTATCAAAGAATTCATTGATAATGTGACCAACCTGCCAGTACTGTTCATACTTGACATGATGTTCGTCCGCTAATTGGCGAGCTTCCTCAACCGTCATTTCTGGCCAGAAATCAACACCAGTCTTTTCCTTGATCAAGTCAACCATATGCTTACGAGCAAATGGTTTTGACAAATCAATGGCAGTGCCTTGATAGTTCACTTGCAAATCAGGATGGACAACCTTAGCAGCAGCACGGAAGATGCCTTCTGTTTCGTCCATTACGTCTGTGAAATCCCAATAGGCGCCATATGATTCCAAGGTCGTAAATTCTGGGTTGTGCTTTGGATCCATTCCCTCATTACGGAAAATCCGACCGATTTCATAGACCCGTTCCATTCCCCCAACAACCAAACGCTTCAAATACAATTCAGTTGCAATTCGCATGTACATATCAATATTCAAGGCGTTGTGGTGAGTAATAAACGGCTTAGCGGCGGCACCACCAGCTTGCGTTTGCAAGATAGGTGTTTCGACTTCTAAGAAATCGTGACCATCCATAAAGGCCCGGATAGCTGAAACGATCTTTGAGCGGTTTTGGAACCGAGTCAAAGAATCCTTATTGGCAATCAAATCAAGATAACGTTTACGGTAACGCGTTTCCACGTCTGAAATACCATGAAACTTATCAGGCATTGGGCGCAAGGCCTTTGACAAATGAGTCAAGTGGGTTACCAAGATGGTTAATTCACCGGCCTCAGTCTTCATCATCTGACCCTTAATTCCTAAGAAGTCACCCAAATCGGCGCGCTTAATGATTGGGTAGTTATCCCCCAAGTCATCACGGCGAGCATAAACCTGAATTTCACCTGAGCGGTCACGGACATCAGCAAAGATAACTTTCCCAGCGCCACGCTTGGCAACCATCCGGCCAGCAATAATCACCTCAACTGGGTTTGCTTCTAACTCTTCTTGTGTTTTCCCATCGTATTGTTCATGGAGTTCCGCTGCCAAAGCGTCTCGGTCAAAACGATGTCCAAATGGATCAATGTTCAAATCGGCAACTAGCGCCTTCATCTTTTGACGGCGGGCGACCATTTGATCATTTAAGGCTTTTTCTTCAGCCATATCTATCTACCTTCCTGTCGGCGAATATTCGCTCATTTATCTTGTTCCAGTATAACAAAACAACGGCCAAGACAAAAGGGCAAACCGCCTGGTTTGCCCGTCTCATCGTCTTTTCTCAATTTTTCTTAACGTTAGTCTTCGCTCTTTTCGTGATCCGAATCTGATTTTTCATCAGCTTTTTCTTCAACTTCGGCTTCACGCTTTAGAATCTTGCTTAAGATTTTTTCTAGTTCACTGGCTTCAAAATAGTGCTTCTTCCCTGAGAAACGACCAACAACTTCTGCACCACCATCTTCATCAATCATTGCCTGAACTTCATGAGAGGGTAACGTGGCTAGCATTTCACCATAGGCCTCTTTTGGCGGCTCAGCGGCGATGCCAACAGCCACGGAAGACAAAGACGTATAATTATCCTTACCCAAAAGATCATCCAAAACTGCTAGAGGTCCCTTCTTTTCAGACAATAACTGCGACAGTGGTGTCATCTGCTGCAAGTGCTCATCTAATTGATCCAACTGGGCTTCTGTTGCTCCCGGCAATGCCTGGACCAAAAAACCGCCAGCAGATGCGACTGTGTCATCCGGATTCATGGTCACACCGACACCAATCACGGATGGAATCTGCTCAGATTGGGTCAAATAATAAGTGAAATCATCACCAATTTCACCAGAAACAATAATTGATTGACCGAGGTAGGGTTTTGAATAAGGCGCTAATTTTGTCACTTGGAAAGAACCATGGTTGCCGACAGCACCAGCCACGTTTAATTGGTCATCATCGTTAACGATTGGTTCCAATTGAGGGTTCGTTACATAACCACGAACTGCCCCATGCGCATCTGCTTCCGTCACAACGTTACCAATCGGCCCCTTACCGTCCATCTTCACGCCAAGACGTTCCTCGCCCTTCAGGGTTGCCTGGGCCAAGATTTCTGTTGCTAGCAATGCCCGTCCCAAAACGACTGTTGCAATCCGTGAGGCATGGTGAGCACTTGCTGCTTCTTGGACTAACTTTGTCCCGTCAATAGCAAAGGCACGGAAGGCCTCGTCTTTTGTAATGACCTTAATTAATTGATCTGACATAAAAATTCCTTTATCTGTTCTTGTCTTTATTGTAAAAGAAAAAGCCGGCCTAAGCCAACTTTTTTAAAAAACTCATTGATCTGAGTCGGTCGTATCGTCTGCGGATTCAGCTTGTTCATCATTTTGGTCAAGAGGCTTTGTTGGGTTTTCATCACCCTTTTGCTCTTCATCTTCCACTTCGTCTTCCTTGTGGTCCAAGGAAGCCTTGGTTTCATCAAATGACTTGGCATCCTCCTCGTCTTCTTCACCCTTCTTGGTAAAGTGACCGGTTTCGTAGATGTCTTTGATCTGCTTTTCATCCAATGATTCCACATCCAACAAGGCGTTGGCAATCGCTGCCAACTTGTCCTTGTGCTCCGTCAAAATCTTGGTTGCTTCTTCAAAGGCTTCCCTTGTCAAACGACGCACTTCTTCATCAATCAATGCAGCCGTTTCGTCTGAATATGACTGGGCGCCACCCTGCTCGCTATAGCCAACCGAAGCATTTCCTTCAAGTTGGACCATTCCCAACTTTTCAGACATTCCATAGGCCGTCACCATTTGACGGGCCAAATTCGTTGCCTGCTGGAAATCATTAGCAGCACCCGATGAAGCTTCGTTAAATGTTGCCAATTCGGCGGCACGGCCACCCATCAAACCAGCCAATTGTTCCTTAGCTTCTGAATAACGGATGTTATAACGGTCCGTCTTTGGCGTCATCAAAGCATAACCACCAATGCGTCCACGCGGCACAATTGTCACCTTCCGAACAACGGAAGCGTTTGACCGAACCAAGCCAACCAAAGCATGACCGGCTTCGTGGAAGGCAGTTGTCTTGCGTTCCAACTCGGACATTGCCCGGTTTGCCTTGGCAGGTCCTTGGAAAATTCGATCTTCTGCTTCATCCAAGTCAGCGGAGTCAATTAACTTCTTGTCACGGCGAGCAGCCAACAAAGCCGCTTCGTTCAACAAGTTTTCCAAATCAGCCCCAACATAACCAGGCGTTTGATGGGCAATTGCCTTCAAGTCGACGGCCGGTGCCAATGGCTTGTTCTTAGCGTGAACCTTTAAAATCGCTTCACGACCCTTAACATCAGGAGCGCCAACCAAAATCTTGCGGTCAAAACGACCTGAACGAAGCAAGGCTGGATCCAAAACATCAGAACGGTTGGTTGATGCCAGAATGATTACCCCTTCAGAGTTCTCAAATCCATCCATTTCAATCAGGATTTGATTTAAAGTCTGCTCACGTTCATCATTACCACCGCCAACACCGGAACCACGGCGACGACCAACGGCATCGATTTCATCGATAAAGATAATGGCAGGGGCAGCCTTCTTTGCTTCTTCGAACAAATCACGGACACGGGAGGCTCCAACACCGACAAACATTTCAACAAAGTCTGAACCAGACATCGAGAAAAATGGTACGGAGGCTTCACCGGCAACAGCCTTTGCTAGTAATGTCTTACCTGTTCCGGGAGGGCCCTCAAGCAAAACCCCCTTTGGAATCCGGGCGCCCATATCCACGAACTTTTTTGGTGATTTCAAGAATTCAACAACTTCAACCAGTTCTTCCTTTTCTTCATCAGAACCAGCGACGTTTTCAAAGCGAATCTTGTTGTCCTTCGGATCAGAAGGCTTGGCCTTTGACTTACCAAAGTTCCCCATCATGCCGCCTTGACCGCCCTTACCGCTTGATTGGGACATCATCAAGTAGAAGACACCAACAATCAAGAGCAATGGCACAATTGAAATAATCAAGTTCAACCAGAAGCCAGAAGATGGTGCTGGCTTGGTCGTCATATCAGTGTTGGTCTTCTTGGCCAAATCAGTAATTTGCTTCAATGATGAATCATTTTCCAAAACAGAAGTTGAAAACTTCGTTGTCGAAGTCTGATTTGCCAAAAGGCTATTCAATCCTTGACCAGTCGATGATGACTTTTGGCTGTTCTTATAAGTTCCAGTCACCGTGTAAACGTCGTTACCGGGCTGGATTGTGAAAGAGTCAATCTCTTTGTCAGACAATTGCTTAACGAAATCAGACGATGATAACGTCTTTGTTCCGCCACTTGACCCACCAACTAGTGAGTAAATTCCGGCAATAACCGCCAAGAAGATGATGACATATAGAAACGAGCTTCTAAAGAAGCCACCGTTATTTTTTTTCATCGGGAGTCCTCAATCTTGATAAAAGTTGCTATAAATTATACGGGTGTGAGATTAAATGGATGTTAACTATAAATATCCTTTTTCAGAATACCAACGTAAGGCAAGTTACGATACAAGCCTGCATAGTCCAAACCATAACCAACAACAAATTCGTTACGAACGTCGAAGCCAACATAATCGGCATCGATTTCAATCTTTCGGCCACCCTTTTTGTCTAAGAACGTAGCGACCTGCACGGAGTTAGCGCCACGATCTTTAAGTAAGTCCTTCAAAAATAGCAAGGACTGACCTGTATCAACGATGTCTTCTAAAATCAAAACATCGCGTCCAGCAACATCAGACTGGACATCTGTTACCAACTGAATTTCATTGGACGATGTTACCCCACCGTGGTAGGAGGAAATTTTAATAAATTCTAAATCAACGTACAAGTCGATTTCACGAACCAAATCCGCCGTCCAAAGGTACGCCCCTTTGAGCACTGACAAAACGAGGGGCTTTCTCCCCGCGTAGTCTTTGGTAATGGTTTGACCAAGGCGAACCGCTGCTTCGTGGATTTGCTCTTGGTCATATAATACTTCTTCGATATCGTTATTCACTAATTTTCCTCAATTCGCCATACTAACCATTGCTTAGCTACATTCGGACGATCACGTCCGGCGGGCAGGTACCAAACCTGTTGACCTAACCAAACAGCCAAAACTGTTTGACTTTGATCTGTTAATAGCCAGGTCTTCTCCCGTAATGTGACCGGAATTTTTTTGTCAATCAAGAGACGACGCACTGATTTTGTGCCGATTTTCAGAGGGACACGATCAGCTTTTTGAGCCAAAGATAACGTTAAATCGCCTACCAAATGTTCGGGTAAAACCAGAGCTTGATCAGCTTTTTGCGGTTTTTTTTGTGTCCACAAAAGCTGGCCACGGTCAAAAAATTGCCATTGGTCTAATTTTAACACAAGTTCTTCGGGCTTTCGGCCATTTTTTGCAGTTTTTTCTTCTTTTACCAGTTGAACCTGAGAATAAGCCTTCACCACCAGCCAACCATCCCCCAAATCAACCTGACCATTTGGCTTTTGTTCATTGGCCAATAGAGACAAAATAGCAGCCAACTGTCCATTTTTAACATGATAGATTCCCTGATTTTGCAACCACAACAACACGGTTTTCGCCCACCAGGGCCTTGGCACCCGCTGAAAATCAGTCTGAAAAATCGGCAAAAAGTTTTTCACCTGCTCCCGTAACAACACTTGGTCAGCAGCCTCCTGCTTGGCAAAATCAACTAAATGGTCTTTTGCCTTGGCGTTAATAGCCATCAAGGCCGGAATAACTTCGTGGCGCAGTTGGTTACGGCCGGTATAACTCGGATCTGCATTTGTCGCATCTTCCCGCCAACTGACTTGGTGCTCTTGGGCGTAAGCTTTCAGCTCTTCTTTTGAAAAATCAAGAAAGGGTCGCAAATAGTAATTTGATTGCCCCGACATTCCCCACTTATGTTGGGCTACGCCACCCCGAATTAATTGTAACAGTAGCGTTTCCACCTGGTCATCCAGGTGCTGGGCCAGGATAATAGCCTTGGCACCAGTTTTTTGGGCAACTCGATCAAAAAAATCGTAACGTATTTTTCGCGCCCAAGCCTCAACGCCGTTTTTTCCTGGCGCTGTCACTTTTTTAACATAACAGGGAATTTGGCGATCCTGACACTGATTTCTCACAAAGGCCTCATCGCCATCGGAAGCAGCACCACGCAATTGATAATTGACATGGGCAACGACCAAATCCAGCTCCGGCCGATAACGACGCAATGAGTCAAGAAGAGTCATCGAATCGAGACCACCAGAGACCGCTAACACCACCTTGTTTGGCCATTCTGTTTCTTTAATTGTCTGTGCAATCGTTTTCTTCATCGCTTTTATTTTACCCATTGTCATAAAGAAAAAGCCACCCTTATCCAGGGTGGCTTTCAAACAAATAATTAAGATTTGTCCGGTAAGTTATAGATTGTTTCGTCCTTACGTGAGTATCCGTACTTATCACGCAAAATTTGTTGCAAGTAAGTTGGATCATTCAATTGGTTCGCCGTTTTCTTCAAGGATTTATTTTGCTTTTGAACAGCTTGAAGGGCCAATTCGGACTTAGTCAACGTTTGATTAGCAGCGTGCAATCGCACCTGCCCCATGACAAGTTGAACCATGAAAACCGCCGCGACGGCAAGGCCGACTAAGACAATCCGCCGTTCCCGTAAGTGGTGAGCCCTGGCATAGTGCCTACGACTGGCTTCGCGACGGGCATCAGAGGCAGCAATCTGCTTGGCAATCCGAGCATTTAACGGTCGAATATTCGATTGTCGGTGCTCAGTTTCTACCATTGCCCCACTCCTTATCAGTATTATTCTGACATAATCGCAATAGACTTGCAAGGCGAATCAGCAGACTTTAGACAAATTTAACCTTCCTTGTCATCTTGCTGATAAGACTCGGAAACAACTTCGTACATATCTTGTGCTTCGTCCTTTTTAACGATTTCAGCCAACTTCAAAACCCTGACTACTAATGTCTTATTACCAAAATGAATCGTAATCAAGTCATTGGTACCAACATTAGCAGCTGATTTAGCCCGCTTATCGTTAATTTCAATCCGCCCTTGGTCAGCCAAATCTTTGGCAACGGCCCGGCGCTTAATAATCCGTGAAAGCTTTAAAAACTTATCAATTCGCATTCATTTCATCCTTTTTTGTCAGTTGCAAAACAACCAAGAGGAAGTTTCGCAGGTTATTGAGCCAGTACGCTGACTCCTCTTTCAAATCAATGGTTAATGTGACGGCCAACTGAGCTTGCTTGCCATCGACAACCGCCTTATAAGGCACATCCTGCAAGGCTTGGAAAATTGTTTCCCCAGCTAACTTGCTGGTCATCGATTCAGCAAAGCGAACTGTGACTTGATTCCTTTGACGCCTTATTTGCGTTACCTCGGCCAAATCAGCCAGATTCTTGATGCGAGAAACCAACAACAGGCGACCAACCTCATCTGGGAAGTCACCAAAGCGGTCAATCAAATCCGCTTCAACATTCTCAAAGTCTTCATCTGACTTTGCCTGACGAATTTGACGGTAAAGATCAATTTTTTCAGCCGAATCCGCCACATAATCATCCGGCAAGAAGGCTAATACCCCCAAAATCAGTTCGGCATCCGTTTGCGGTGTCGCTGCCGGCTGGGGTTGACCTTGCTTTGCAGCAACCGCCTCTTTGAGCATCTGTGTATACAAATCATACCCGACTGAATCAATAAAGCCGTGTTGCTGCTTGCCAAGCAGATCGCCAGCGCCTCGAATCGATAGGTCACGCATTGCAATTTTAAAACCAGATCCCAGCTCCGTAAAGTCCCGAATGGCTTCCAGCCGCTTTTGTCCCTCTTCACTTGGCGTACGAGTAAACGGATAAGTAAAGTAGGCATAAGCTAACCGAGCCGATCGTCCGACGCGACCGCGAAGCTGGTAAAGCTGCGACAATCCCATGTGATCGGCATTATCAACAATCAACGTATTCGCATTGGGAATGTCCACCCCGGTCTCAATAATCGTCGTTGTCACCAGAACATCGAATTCCTGATTTAAGAAGGAGTAGAGAATTCCCTCCAATTGAACTTCTGACATTTGACCGTGAATGACTCCGACTCGAGCGTCAGGAACCAAGTCTTGAATTTGATCCGCAATCCGCTCCAAATCAGCCACCCGATTATGCAGATAGAAGACCTGGCCATTGCGGGCTAACTCCTTGCCAATCACATCGCGCACCAATGTCCAATCGAGTTCGACCACGTAGGTCTGAATTGGATAACGGTTCAATGGTGGCGTTTCAATCACAGACAAATCGCGAGCACCAACGACTGCCATATTCAGCGTTCGTGGTATTGGTGTCGCCGTTAACGTCAAGACATCCACATTGGTCCTGATTTGCTTTAACTTTTCCTTGTGCTTCACACCAAAACGCTGTTCCTCATCGATGACTAGTAACCCTAGGTCGGCAAAGGCCACATCGGCGCTCAATAAGCGGTGTGTGCCAACAACGATATCGATTTCGTGATCCTTTAATGCCTGGATGGTCTGCTTGTTTTCTGCTGCCGTTTGGAACCGCGACAGGTGGCCAATCCGAATCTCTGGAAAATCAGCAAAGCGTTCGACCATGGTCTCATAGTGTTGTTGGACAAGGATCGTCGTTGGCGCCAAAAAGGCAACCTGCTTACCAGCATGGGCAGCCTTGAAAACCGCTCGCAAAGCAACCTCGGTTTTACCGAAGCCGACATCTCCCACTAATAGCCGATCCATTGGCCGCAAGCGCTGCATGTCGGCCTTAATCTCTTCGATACTGCGGACCTGATCAGGCGTTTCCGGATAGGGAAAGGCCGTATCAAATTTTAATTGGGCCGTATCATCGGGTGGAAAGGCATAGCCCTGTTTTGCCTCCCGCTCGGCGTACAGTTCCAACAGCTCGTCGGCAATATCTTCAATTTTATTTTGAACTTGCTTCTTAGTCTTTTGCCATTCAGTCCCACCCAGTTTGTTAATCTTGGGCTTCTTACCAGCATCTGATCCGCCAATATACTTTTGAATCAAGTTTAACTGGGTTACCGGCAAAAAGATCTTAGCATTCTTTTGGTACAAAATTACCAAATAGTCCTGTTTACCACCGTCGGCTTCTAGACTTTGCAAGCCCTGATACTGACCAATCCCATGGTTAATATGCACGACATAGTCGCCAACCTGAAGTTCATTATAAGACTTCAAGCGTTCGGCGTTGGCCATCTTCCGCGACCGACGAGCCACCGGCTTCCGCGCCTTATCAAACAACTCCCGTTCAGTTAAGACCGTTAAGTGGGTCTTAGGCCACTCAAAACCAGCACCTAGGTTACCGATAATGATTTGGACCTGATTGGCTTGAATCTCGCGGTTGATTGGCACTGTTAAATCATGGTCTTTCAGTGTGGCCACAAAGTTATGTGCTCGATCACGGTCGCTAATCAAAAGCACCATGGTTGTGCCCCGGTCTTTTGCAAACTGCAAATCCGGTAACAGAGCCGGAATTTGACCGTAGTATTGGTTTGCCGGCCTGGATGTTATTTCTTCCAGATGAGCAAATGTTAACTTATTCAAGCCCCGCTGAAAGTTGGCCAAGTAAAGTTCGGCCTGAGAAACTCGACCTAAAATAGCCTCCAAGTCTTCCTTAATAGCCAATGGCGGCAAAATCTGGTACGTCTCGACCTGTTGGTCAAGCCATTCCTGGTCAAGGCTATTCTGTGACAAGGCGCTTTCCTGCAGGCGGGCAAAATCATCAACAACAAATAATCCCTCTTGACCCAAATAATCAATCAGCGTCGTCTTCTCTTGGAAAAAATACTGAGCGTAAGGCAGAATCGATTGGTCCCGCCTGCCTTCATCAAGTGCCGTCTGTGTACTATCAAAGCCTTCAGTGGCATGTTTTTTCTCCACCCCTGGCAAACGCTTACGATAGGCTGAAAAGGCCTCCTCCAAACGGGTCTTACCAGCCTGATAGCGGTCTTGGTCAATCACCAAATCAGTTGCTGGTAAGACCGTGACCCCCGTCACCGAATTGGCACTCTTTTGACTAGACGGATCAAAGGTTTTAATCATATCCAATTCATCATCAAAAAAATCGAGACGGTAAGGATTATCGGCTGTCGGTGGAAAAACGTCAAAAATAGAGCCCCGTTGGGCGTATTCACCCGGATTTTCCACCCGGACAACCAAACGGTAACCCAGTGTCAAAAACCGCGCTTTCAAATCCTGAAAGTCATAACTTTCACCAACCTTCAAACGCATTTGCGCATTAGTGAAGTCAGTCACCTGTGGCTCATAACGAACGAAGGCCGCCAAATTTGTCAGGTAAATCCCTACTTGTCCGGTAGCCAAGCCCTGTAAAGCCTCTACTCGGTCAGTCACGAAAGAATTAGAGGAGACGGCAAGTTCTGTCGCCAGTGCCTCCTCGGCCGAAAAACGGTACAGGTCCTCTTCAGCTACTAAATCAGCCAAGTTATTCGCCAAGTCCTCCAAGTGAGCCTGGGTATCAGTGAGTACCAGGATTGGCTGTGGTCGCCGTGCATAAAGCGCGGCTAACGAAGCCGCTTTCGCTGCCCCATTCACACCCAAAAAAAGCTGGCGCTCGCCAGGCTTTTGTTGTTCGGTTAATCTCGTAATTGTTTCATTGTTCGCTAAATATTTTGTTAACGTCATGCTTACCCATTATATTGATTACTCAATTCAGCTGCATTGGCCCCATGAACCCAATCCACTAGGGCCTGGTCGACCTTTTTAAAGGTGTCATCCCAGGTAGCTAAATCATCTTTTGAAAATTTTCCCAAGACGTAATTAACGACCGACTGATGGTCATGGTCTGGGTGGCCAATCCCAAACTTCAAACGCAAGAATCCTTGCGTTTTCGTATGAGCCATAATTGATTTTAATCCATTATGGCCGCCGGCCGAACCCTTTGCCCGAAAGCGAATCTTGCCAAAGGATTGATCCATATCATCGGCCAACACGAGAATATCATCAACATCCCCGCCGTAAAAGTCCAAAAAGGCCCGAACTGCTTGACCGGAATCGTTCATATAAGTACTTGGCTTAACCAACCAAACCACTTCCCCATCAATCACAGCCTTGGCCGCCGATGCATACAGTTTCGTTGGTACAAATTCGACCCCCTGACTAGCCGCAAAGTGGTCTAAGGCCATAAAGCCAATGTTATGTCTCGTTAAATCATAGCTCTCACCAATATTTCCAAGACCAAAAATAAATTTCATCAGGGTTCCCTTTCAAACATTTCTACTAACATCCTAATCTTATCATTATAACACGCAAGTTTGACACATAAATATGTTAGGATAGAGCAAAGAAATAACTTTTATAAAGGCAGGCAAATCTATGTTTCCAAAGTCTTTGATCGTCCCTAAGAATCAATTACTCACCATCAGCGAAGACACCACCATTAAAGAAGTCTACGAACTGTTTGAAAGTAAAAAAGCCGATCACATCCGCACAATTCCAATTCTAGATACCACTGGTCACCTCTTCCGTGGTAATGTTTACCGTCAACACGTTTATGAGTATATTGCTCGCGGCGGTGACACAAGCAAGCGGGCCACCTCGATTATGCGCAATTCAACCAAGTTTATCTCAACTTCGGCTGATTTCTATGAACTTTTCTTCGCTATTCGTGACCTACCACACATCGCTGTGGTTGATGACGCCCACCACTTTATTGGCGTTCTTACCCATTCCTCCTTAATGGACCTCCTGTCACAGTCATGGTCCCTCCAAAAGGGTGGTGTTTCGCTTGCTGTAAAGACCAAGCAAGAAGAACGGGGAAATCTACAACAAATCACTCGGGTTATCACCCGCTACACGAATATCGAGTCCGTTCTTTCCATTCAAAACGAGAAAAACGAGCCGAAATCAATCCTCTTTACCCTGCCACTAACAAAAGACTCTCCCATCCTGCGTAAGATTATCACAAAACTTGAACGCAAGCGGTTCCAAGTCCAATCCGTTGAAAACTTAAATGAATTTGTTTAAGCGCTAAAAAACCGATGACAATCGTGATCTGAATCCCAAACTTCAGGGTTCAGACCTCGCAGTCATCGGTTTTCTTTTTTGATATTCAAGCACCGGCAATTATTAGTACTAAGACAAGGGCAATCCCCGTCAAAAAGAGGTTACGAGCCGGTAAATCAGCTGACTTATCCAAATCTGATTCTAAGCCAACCGCCAAAGCCTGAGCAAAAACTAATGGAAACAAAACAATCATTGCCCAAGCAAGCAGTGGCAGGTAACCCGATAGCGTTAGCAAGAAGATTTCTGCATAGGCCAGAACCGGTAAAAGCAAGAAAATCGGACGTACCCAACTGGCCCGACTTTGAGCATGCTGGAACTCCTTTGTACTAATTTCCTCTGCGCGAATTTTGCGAACGTCCTTGGCAATTGAAATTGACAGCGAAAAGGCAATCGAGGGAAACGCAATTCCGAACCAAACGGTTAAAAGTCCCGCAGTTGGCTTGAATTTTGTATTCAAGAGCAGCATTAAAACAATTAAAAAGTATGGCAAGATAACGTCAATGACCCGTTTCAGCCGCAAAATCCAAATTGAATGACTCGGGTACTGGTCGAACCACCAATCATAGGCAAGCTTGACTACAGCGACCGTCACTACCAGCAATAAGCTTGGCCAAAACAAAAGTCGTTGGTAACGCCACCACGAATAAGCAATGCCAACAAGCATTGGCACCACAATCGTCCAAACTCGACTAGTGCGAGCGCGATGATAGATTTTTTTAAGCGTCAATGAAAAATCCTTTCTACGCTCGCCTTGACAACAAGCGTTTACTTCTTTTGATCACTTTGATTATAAGGGGTCAACCGAATCTTCCCCTGAATGTATTCGCCAACGAAGATATCATTAATACCAGCATAGCCTTCGGCAATCACCTGATTTTCCAACCAGTCTTCGTCTTGATCAATGGCATCTAAGACATCAAAGTTCGCCTGGCCATCATAAATAATCGGATATTTGGGATTCTGATCGCCATATTCAATCACAGTCAGCTGACCGTTTTGTTCAATCACGGCTCGCTTCACTTTGGAAACATCGTAAACTTCATGTTCCCGGAGCTTAAACATCAAATCAGAAGCCGACTGGCCGGCCATTACGACAGCATCAACATCAATCTGACCGCGATCAATCACAACCTTTGGTGTGCCATCAATAATCTTTTTTGCCAAACGATTATGTTCTTTTAAGAACTTCAAAATCATTACCCAAAGTGTCCAGATCACAAGCACGATGATGAACTGAAAAACGGTAATTGTTGCCGTATAAATGGTTCCTCCAATGATACCACCTAAAACATAGTTTTGAACTTGGTCTAAGGCATTTGATGGAGCCAAATTTCCCTTTCCAAAAATATTAATTTGAACGATCAAGGCAATCAGGCCGATGCCCAACTTTAAAATAATCGGTAAGTAAAAACTCATCGTTGTACCTCCACATTCGCATTAATCAAATAAACCTGGGTCCTGGTATAGGACAGGCCGTCCTTTGAAAGGCCAATTTGGTAATAATTCTTGCCTTCTTTAGCAATCATGCCATCAACGAGCGAAGTCGAATTAAAATAGACATCGTCGATTTTAACATGCTGTGCTTTGACATAGTTTTTAACAAAGGCCGTCATCTGACTTTGCTGTGAATTTCTGATATTTGTGTTTTGCAAATCAGTAAACTGAACACCCGCAAAAAAAACAAAAAATAAAAAAGCAATGATCGTCAAATCACGATAGCGCGTATTAAAGCGATGACGAAAAGTTGCTACCAAACCAACAGCCAACAGGACAAAGGTCAAGGCCACCAGTAAGATGACGACGGTATTGGTTAAGTTATTTTGCTTGGTTAAATAATCAACACTATAAAACGTCATAAGTTCCCTCCGTTACTTTATTCTAGCACAAGGAAGCAGTCGGTCCATCTGATTTTTTTAGAAAAAAGAAAGAAGTAACCCAAATTGGACTACTTCTTTCTTTAGCACTTATTTCAAAACATTTTAGCAGAAATGCCTTCTTTTTACATCATCCCCGGCATGCCCTGAGCAGCTGCTGGCATTGGTGCGTCTTCCTTTGGCAATTCGGCAACAACGGCTTCCGTTGTCAGCAACAAGGCTGAAACAGAGGCGGCGTTTTGCAAAGCAGAACGCGTTACCTTCGTTGGGTCGACGATTCCTGCCTTGACCATATCAACCCATTCATCAGTCTTGGCATTGTAGCCAGTTCCTTCTGGTTGTTCCTTCAACTTGTTGACGATGACAGAGCCTTCCAAGCCTGCGTTTTCAGCAATTTGACGAACCGGAGCCTCAAGAGCTGCCACAACAGTCTTAACACCTGTGGCCACGTCACCCGTAGCTTCAACGGCAGCAGCGGCAGCCATGGCGTTGACCAAAGCTGTACCGCCACCAGCGACAAAGCCTTCTTCAACGGCAGCTCGAGTAGCATTTAAAGCGTCCTCAATTCGATACTTACGTTCCTTCAATTCCGTTTCAGTAGCAGCCCCAACGTTAATCACGGCCACACCGCCTGCCAACTTAGCCAAACGTTCCTGCAACTTCTCCTTGTCAAATTCTGAAGTGCTGTCGGCAATTTGTTGCTTAATCAAGTCAACCCGTTCCTTCACGGCTTCCTTGTCACCGGCACCCTCAACAATAGTCGTATTGTCTTTTGTGATGTTGACCTTATTTGCTTGGCCCAATTGTTCGATAGTCACATCCTTCAAATTTAAACCAAGATCATCCGTGACAACTGTACCACCAGTTAAGATAGCAATATCTTCCAACATGGCCTTACGACGGTCACCAAAACCAGGTGCCTTGACAGCAACAACGTTAAAGGTACCACGCATCTTGTTCAAAACCAAAGTTGGCAAAGCTTCACCAGTAATATCATCAGCGATAATCAACATTGACCGACCCTGTTCGACAACTTGTTGCAAAACAGGTAAGATATCTTGAATATTTCCAATCTTCTTATCCGTAATCAAGATATAAGGGTTATCCAAATTAGCTTCCATCTTTTCGTTGTCAGTGACCATGTACTGTGACATGTATCCACGGTCAAATTGCATTCCTTCGACAACGTCCAAAGTGGTTTCAATCCCCTTTGATTCTTCGATAGTAATCACACCATCATTGCCAACCTTTTCCATTGCTTCAGCAATCAAGGAGCCAACTTCATCGTTAGCTGCTGAAATCGAAGCAATCTGTGCAATCTCGTCCTTAGTCGAAACCGTGTGAGACATTTCATGCAACTTAGCAACGGCAGCTGCCGTTGCCTTTTCAATACCAGTTCGAATACCAACTGGGTTTGCACCAGCCGTCACGTTCTTGAGTCCTTCACCAACAATCGCTTGAGTCAAAACGGTGGCAGTGGTGGTACCATCACCCGCAATGTCATTCGTTTTTGAAGCAACTTCAGCCACCAACTTGGCCCCCATATTTTCAAAATGGTCCTCTAATTCAATCGCCTTAGCAATTGTGACCCCATCATTGGTAATAATTGGTGAACCATAAGACTCTTCCAAAACAACGTTACGACCTTTTGGTCCGATAGTCGTTTTAACAGTGTCAGCCAACTTGTCAACTCCGACCTTCATCTTTGATCGAGCATCTTCTGCAAACTTCAATTCCTTTGCCATTTCTTTACTCCTTTAACCAAAATTGATTGAAATCATCATTATTCGTGCTAATTGTTTTTTAATTGCTGTTTAATTAACGATGGCGATAATGTCTTTTTCATGGAGAGCCAAGTATGATTGACCATTATAAGTTAATTCCTGACCGGCAAACTTATCAAACAAAACTTGATCCCCTTCTTTGACTGTCATGTCAAGCTTCTGGCCTGAATCGGCTACCAAGCCACTCCCCGTTGCCACCACCTTACCGGTTACTGGCTTTTCTTGCGTATTTGCGGCTAAGACAATGCCACCAACTGTCTTTTCACTTTGTTCTGCAACACTAACGACCACGCGGTCTCCTAAGGGCTTTAACATGGATCACAACCTCCGTTTGTATTTTTAGCACTCGTATACATCGAGTGCTAATCTGACTTTAGTATAGCACCTTCGACCTATTTGTCAACACGGTGAAATTAGTTTTGTTCAAAAGAAAAAGCCGGTTGCGAGCCCTAACAATAGAGGTCGCACGACTTTTTAGCCATCTTTATTTTATTTTAAATCGAATCCCTTATCATGGGGGTATTGCGACAGAGCAGTGTTAGCAGCACCCTTTGTTAACAAAGAGGCGTTATGCTTCGTCCAATCGGCATCAATATCGCGACTCTTAAAGTAAGTCGCCATCGTTTGATCATATTCCTTAATGGCGACCATCATTTGCTCGTCATCGTAATGATCCTTCATCAACGAACCAGTCAATGGTAGTTTAGGCTTGATCCCTGGCTTTTGATCAGGGTAGCCAAGCGAAAAGCCCATAATCGGTTTGACATACTTTGGTAAGTTTAACTCCCTTTCGTATAGTTCAAAAGCACCCATTGCACCGGCCATTGTTACAGAGCCAATTCCAAGCGATTCAGCCGCCACCTGAGCACGGCCCAAGGCAATCGAAGCTGAAACAATCCCACCCTCCAAATATTGGTAGTGCTGGATTCGCTCTTCCATAATCGCCCGGGTTTCAGCGTCCTGATTTAACAAAACCTTGTGCCAATCGACTGTAACAACAAAATACCGAGTAGCATTTTCAATATACTTCATTTTCACTTTTTCAGTGACTGATTTCTTAAGGTCTTGGTCGGTAATTTCAATAAAGGTGACTGGTTGAAAGTTTTGCATATTTGGTCCGGCAAGGGCCGCAGAGAAAATCGCCTCGACTTCCTCGTCGGTCACTGGCCGATCGGAGAAGGAACGAATTGATTGGTGATCATGTAGTTGATCAAGTATTGTATTTTTAATCATGTTTTACCTCACTGATTGAACAATCATTACCTTTATTTTAATATCTATGATACGCTAAATACTATCAATAAAATAGGAGTACTCCATGAAAAAGTTACAGATCCACGTCGGCATGCGGACCCTGAAGACCGCCATTGTTGTGATGTTGGTCTTACTCGTTTATCACTTTGTCGACCGACCAGCATCGGTTCCCGCCTTAGCGGCCGTCTTCGCTCTTCGAGAAGATTGGGACAATACCATTCAATTCGCCAAAATTCGTTTACTATCAAATAGTGTTGGTGGTTTCTTCTCATTGCTTTACTTTTTGATTCGTGAATTTACGCACCACAATAGCTGGATGCCAATCGTCATTATTCCAGTTTTTGTTATCTGCACGATTGTTATCCTGAACGCGCTAAACTGTAGTCTGGGAATCGTCGGTGGTCTCGCTGCCCTTCTGTTGATTGCTTTAACCATACCAATGGATGCCACTATCGACTACGTCTTCTTGCGAATTGTCGATACCTTTATCGGTGTTTTGTTCGCTATTGGTGTTAATTATTTTGGCATCCCTGAGCAGGAAACCAATTAAGCATCGTCTTCGGCCAAGGTCCAGGGCACAAAACCAATTTAAGAGGCAAGAAAAAAAGACTCGGCTGAGTCTTTTTTTTAATCCATTTCAACCTGATGATCAAGCTTCAATTCGCTTTCAATGGTTGCTAACACGCCATCCTGGACGTTTGTCTTTAAGGCCAAACGCTTATGGGCATCGTGCATTAATGGCATCGCATTTGGCATGAGATAAGAGTTGTCATATCTCGCCAACATTTCCAAATCATTGGTATTATCACCAAAGACCATCACTTCGTTATCCGCGATGTTGTAATAATCTTGAAGAACTTCCAAGGCCGCCGCCTTATCGACTCCCTTGGGTAAAACATCAACGGAGCCAAAACCAGAACCGGTAACGTGAACTTCTGCGCCAAAAACGGCTTCCAATTGTTGAACGTGTTCCTGAACCTCTTCATGCGGCCAAACAAAAGAAACACCTAAAATCTTGTCGTCAATCTTCAAGAGTTTTTCAACCTGGACGACATTCGGATAGAACATCGAAAGCATTTCCTTAAATTCTTGACTGACGTGGTTGGAAATATAAGTGCCATTGACCCCAGCCAAAACAATCACATTGTCGGCTGATTGAGGGTTCAAGGCGTTCCAATCAATCACCTTGCGAATTTGTTCAGGTGTCAGATAAACCGCATATAGTTCTTGTCCTGGTGTCGTTACTACCGACCCATTTGAACCGACAAAGTCAATTTGATCCAACAAATCGTAAGCGGCCATTGGCTCAAACAACTCCTTTAAATTGGCCACTTGTCGACCGGAGGCTGCGACAAAGCGCACACCCTTTTCCTTTAATTGTGACAAAACCCGAGCAAAGTGCTCTTGATCATAACTATCTTCACCGGATAAAAACGTACCATCCATATCGGATGCAATCATTTTAATGCTCATTGGATGCCTTTCTTGTCTTGTTTGCTAGTCGACTAGTTCACACAACTAGGGGCTACCATTATCGGCTAGGCAAATTGTTCTAAGTATTTCTGATAGGCTACCTGGTCAACAACCCAATCAAGTTCCCCAATATAGGCAACCTGTGGGTCATGATAGGCGAAACCGTGCTTAAACTTATACAAACCGTCAGTATGGTCAAATTCACCAACACCACCGAAATCATAAGCAACCTTTCCTAAGGAAAGACCCCACTTCAACATTTCCCACTGCACGAGGTAGGGACCGTAATGCTTGGCAAATTCACGGTTTGATCCAGCATACATATACCAAATTTTTTCCCCATATCCAAAGCCAATTCCAGCCGCAATTACTTGACCGTCATAATGAGCCAAGAAAACCCGGAACAAATCAGAATCGGCCCAGAGTTCTTGCATGCGATAAAAGTATTCGATTGGCCGGTGGGTAATTCCCTGAGCCTGAGCCATCATCGTATAGGTCTTAAAGAAGGCCTCAATGTCTTCCTTGTTACGACCTGAGGTGACTGTGACACCATCCTTGATGGCCCGGCGAATTTGATTACGATAATCGCTTTTGAAGTGTTTCATCAAGCTGGCTTCATCAGTGATTGGTTGTGCTCCTTCACCGCGACCATCATAGAACAAAACCACGTTTTTACGTGGTTGAATGTTGCCATGCATATTCTCGACTTTAACGTTACGGGTCAAAAAACCAGCGTCTTGGTAAGCCTGATCTAAATCTTGGTTGTAGAGTACCTCTGGATCCATTCGAACTAAAAAGACATTTTCTGGCAGATTAGCTAGTGCTTCTTGGACCAATCCCTTGACCAAGGCGACATTAGTCACGTCAGCAACAGGTCCCTTTGGGCAGTATGCCAATAGATTTCCTGGTACGGCTTCGATAGTTAAAACCGCCAGCGCTGCATCAATGTCGCCATTCTCATTTTCATGGTAGAGGTATAGGTGGCCCCAATTAGCCTTCAAGTCACCCCAAAGTGGGTCTTGGGTAACTTGACCCTTAGCCGCCGTCTTAACAAAGTCTTGATATCTTTGGACTTGATCTGGCTGTGTTAAATCTAAGACCGTCATATTCTTACTTTCCCGTCGTGATTGAGGCATAGTTCTGAATAAAATAAACCAACGTTTGGAGTTCGTTAGTTAAATCAACGTTTTGAACCCGAACACCCTTTGGTACAGAAACTCGTAACGGTGTAAAGTTCATAATTCCTTTGACCCCGGCTGCCACCAAAGTATCCGTAATTTCCTGGGCGACACCTTGTGGCACCGTCAAAATGGCGATGTTAATCCGTTGAGCTTTGATTTGTTCTTCCAATTCACTCATGTCATAAATTGGTACCCCGGATAAAATCTTGCCCCGGTTTTCATTAATATCAAAGGCAGCGGCAATTCGCATGTTTGATGATTGGTGGAAGTTAAAATTCAAAAGAGCCTGGCCCAAATGGCCAACCCCAATCAAAGCCACATTAATCAATGAATTTTGGTCCAAAACCTTGGCAAAAAATTCTAACAAGGCCTCAACATCGTAACCATAGCCTCGTTTGCCTAAAGCACCAAAATATGAAAAATCACGGCGAATCGTTGCAGCATCAAACTTGGTTGCTTCAGCCAATTCAGCAGAAGAAATCCGGTTAGTGCCGGCATCATTTAAAAACGTTAAATAACGGTAGTAGATGGGCAACCGTTTGGCGGTTGCTCGTGGAATCTTTGCTTGCTCGTCCATGGCGTCTCCATTTCACTTTGTGAACTAAATTATATTTATTATAGCATAGATTGTGGGTTTTCCTATCTATTCGCTCATTTTTCACAAATATTTTTATTCATTATCCTGCTGGTCAAGGTCAATCAACGGAAAATCAAGGCCTGGATTTGTGTTCAAATCAAGATCAGCAAAAATCTTGTCTTGATAGTTCCAATAGCCAGCCGCACCAATCATGGCTGCATTATCACCAGTATACTGCTTGGGCACCGGGATAAAGTCAATGTTTGAAAAATCAGCCATTAAATCAGTTAACGCAGCACGCAAACCACTGTTAGCAGCCACTCCACCAGCTAACACGAGTGACTTCACCGGAAAGTCAGTCAAGGCCCGTTTTGTACGACCGACCAGCGCCTTAATAACTGCAGCCTGGAAAGAAGCCGCCAGGTCTTCTTCCTTGATGGTTTCACCGCGCTGCTCAGCGTTGTGGACCTGATTGATTACGGCTGATTTTAAACCAGAGAAGGAAAAGTTATAACCGGCTTCTTTGGCCATCGCTTGTGGAAAGTCGATGGTGACCTGTCCCTGATGGGCCAGGTCATCGATTGCCTTCCCGGCTGGGTATGACAAGTTCAACAACCGACCAACCTTATCATAGGATTCACCAGCGGCATCATCAAAGGTTTCACCCAAGATGTGGAAATCATTGGGCTCTTTCATCAAGACCAATTCCGTATGACCACCAGAAACCATCAATGCCAAAGCAGGAAAAATAATTGGTCGGTTAAAATTAGCAGCCGCAATGTGGCCGGCCAAATGGTTGACTGGAATCAACGGCAGGCCATGAGCCATTGCAAAGGTTTTTGCCCCCATTAAACCGACTAGCAAAGAACCGACCAAACCTGGGCCATAAGTCACGGCCACACCATCAAGGTCTTTTGGCTCAACCTGCGCATCCGCTAAGGCAATGTCTAAAGTCTTCGTAATCCATTCAAGATGGTGGCGGGAAGCAACCTCAGGTACGATCCCACCAAAACGTTGGTGCGAATTAATTTGAGTTGCCACCGCATTGCTCAAGACGGTCTGACCGTCCTTGACAATGGCGACTGAAGTCTCGTCAGCACTTGATTCAAAGGCAATTAAAGTTGTCATAAATTCTTCTCCATTAAGATGGCTGTTTGACCGTCATGGTAGTAACCATCGCGACGGGCATAAATTTCAAAGCCAAACTTTTCGTACAACCGGCGGGCAGGAAGATTGTTTTCAGCCACTTCTAAGTAAGCCGTTTGCCCGTAATTTTGCTCACAAAAAGCCTGCATTAACTCACGAGCAATTCCTAGCCCCTGGAAAGCTGGATCAACTGCCAAAAAAGAGAGGTCGACCTCGTCCAAGATGGCTCGGTAAGATAAAAAGCCGACAATTGGGTTGTTCTCAACAGTCCCATCATTTAAAACTCTTTTAGCAGAAGCGGACATTGCACTTTCTGCTAATAAGTAGGTCACCCGTCCAGCTGCCAACTGCTCATCGATTAACCGTTTTGATACCTGGTCCCTTAAAAAGGCCGCCAAAGCGATTTGGTGAATTCTTGGACTATCCTCAATTGTTGCTCTTTTAATGTTCAAGGTCGAGTACCATTGAAATTGCATCTTCATGGTTATCAATATAATAATGTTCCACAACATCAATAACCGTAAAACCATGGTGGTCATAGAGGGCCAAGGCACCAGTGTTTGACCGCCTGGCTTCCAAGGAAAGCTCTTTTAAGCCAATTTCACGAGCAACCGCCTTTGCCGTATTAATGAGATAAGAGCCAACCTGTTGTCCCTGCCAAACCGGCAAAACGGCAATATTGGCAATATGTAAATCAGAAACCAAATCACGCTTGACCAGGGCAATAAAGGCAATGACCTGGTCCTTTCTTAAGGCAACCAAGTATAGCCGATCCTTTTCTTGGGTTAGTTCATGGTAAAAATCGCGCGAAACCCAGGGTGCGTAACCATTATAGACCGCTTCTTGAATGGCAACGAGTCCGGGAATATCGGAAACAGTTGCTACTCGTAATAATAGCTCTTCTCCAGCAGCTTGAAAAAACTCTCCAGGAAAGTCGACCAATGTTTGAGCGACCGGCCGCTCTTTTTGTTTTCTTTTAAACTTTAAAAACATAGGGTTTGCCCTGCCCGTCATCTTGATGATTTTGTTCCCAGTTTAATTCCGCCTGGGTTTTTCTTAAGTATGATGGCGTCAAGTCATCAATATTTTCAACGGGTGTCGTTGTGGCTGAAAGAGCCAAAAGGCCAGTCCCCGTTGGTAATGACTGGTCATGATCCAAAATCTTGAGGGACTGATTTGATAAGGCCTCTTCAATCGTGTCCTGGAAATGCAACCCATCCCCAACTACAACCACCGGCTCGGCTACCTGGCTAACAAGGGCCAAGACCTCCTCCAATGGATAATGGCCATCCGCCAAGACGACCGTATCGCCCAAATAAGCACCGGCAAAAACATTTTGATTGCGGGCATCAAAGAGGACCAACACAACCGTGTCCCTGGCTATCTGCCCCGCATGAAAATTGTCGACCATGGAATTCTCGGCTGCTAGTACATCAGGTTGTTGCTTTAGTTGGACCTGCTTGGCCAAGCTTTGCAAAGATGAAATAGCTAGAAGTGGCTTTTTCAGCGTGTCCGCTAAGACCTTACCAACCGTCAAGCCAATGCGCAAACCCGTAAAAGATCCTGGCCCCTTGGCAACAGCAATTTGATCGATATCTTGTATCGTTAATTCCTGAGCGGCCAGAAGCGACTTAATCGCTGGCAAAAGATCAATTGAATGGTTTTTTGGCTTGTCTGTTTGAAATGTGTCGAGTAATTGGCCGTCTTTTCCTAAGCCGACGAGCAGTGGTTGGTTACTTGTATCAATCACCAAAATATTCATGAAAGCCCTCCCTGTCATCGACGCCAATTAACATCGATACTTTTCTTCATTTTACTAAAAATCATTCTTCATTCAAATAAAAAAAGCCGCCAAAATGCGACCTTTCGTCGAAATTAATCTAAAATCAGCCTTGGTTACTTAACCAAACCTTCATCCTTCATGACCTTGGCCACTGCTGCCAAGGCATCCTTTGCATCATCACCATCAGCCTTGATTGTCACGTCTGCACCATGGCCAACACCGAGTGACATCACACCCATGATTGACTTCAAATTAACTTCCTTGCCTTGGTATGACAAGGTAACTTCTGAAACAAACTTTGAAGCTGCCTGTACTAATAAAGTAGCTGGACGGGCATGAATCCCTGTCTCTGAAATGATGTTAAACTCTTGTGTCTCTGCCATAATAATTCTCCTTTTTGGAAAAGTCTTTTATTCAGTTTTAGTTTATCAAAGCGCTTACAAAATAGCAAGGTAAATCTCTTTTATTACAGAGTAAATCGCTGGCCACCACTGGCTTTGCCTAAGCGATTGTTATATGCCTTACCCAAATCAATGTCTGGCATTGCTTGGGCATAGATTTTGTTCACTTCGTCTTTTTCATCAAAGTAGCGTAACCCAGCAAAGAGATTTTCACTAGCACCAGCCAAATCAGCCCCTAAAGACCATGATGGCACGGTTTTTGGCAACTCTGCCAGCAGCTCCTCGAAAGCCATGACGGCATCACCATCTTCCAAGCTTTCTTTAAGGTCGTTGAAGTCCAATGGGTCAAAGACAATCACGGGCTTATCTGGTGCATAATGCCGGTACTTCATCCCCGGAGCCTTCGGGGTTTCGTTGGCCGCCAAAGACTTTTGGCTAGTCCCATCAATCACTTTTTTCCCCAAGACCACTGTCAACATCTTTTGACTAACGGCTCCAGTACGTAAAATGGTGGGCTCGGCCGCTGTCAAATCAATGACCGTTGATTCCAAGCCAACTTGGGTTGGACCATCATCCAAAATAGCAGCAATCTTGCCATCCAGATCATGATGAACGTGAGCAGCCGTTGTCGGTGATGGCTTACCCGAAAGGTTAGCAGATGGCCCAACAATTGGCGTCCCAGCCTTGCGAATCATTGCGCGCGTTGCTTGGTTGTCAGGCATGCGCACAGCGGCCGTTTGCAAACCACCCGTCACCAACATGGAAACAGCATTTTCCTTAATCGGTAAAATAATGGTCAATGAGCCCGGCCAAAAAGTGTTCATCAACTGTCGCGCTTGATGAGAGACCTCGACGTAAGCAGACAACTGACTCGCATCCCCAACCGTCATGATTAACGGATTATCCGCAGGTCGGCCCTTTGCCGTAAAGACTGCTTGTACGGCTTCGTCATTGGTTGCATCTGCACCCAGACCGTAAACCGTTTCAGTTGGAAAAGCAACTACCTCACCAGCTTGAATCAATGCCGCTGCTTCTTCGATATCCGTACTATTATTCTGTAAATCTTTCGTTTTCATTTTTTTAACTGTACCCGGATTAGTCGGTCAAGACCGGCTAAATCCTGTTTCAATGTCACTGTTGCTGTTGGTAATTGGTCTTGGAAAAGCTTTGTTAAGGCTTTGCCCTGGTCATAGCCAATTTCAAAGTAGGCCACCCCACCTGGCGTGAGCTGTTTTTCCAAACCATGAGCCATTCGTTCATAGAGTGCTTTACCACCATTTGGAGCATACAAGGCCAAATCAGGTTCAAAGGTCACCACTGAGTTATCCATCTCTTCCTGTCCATCCGGCCGTATATAGGGCGGGTTGGAAACGATAATGTCAAAACGTTGGTTGGCCACTGCTGTGAAAATGTCGGAATGCATCAAGCCAACACGATTCGCCAATTCAAATTGATGACGGTTTTTCTTGGCCACCGCCAAGGCATCCAACGAAATATCCAGGCCAATGCCACGGGCAGCGGGTAATTCCTGGGCCAAAGTCAAAATAATCGCACCAGAACCGGTTCCAACGTCTAGAATTGTTGGCGCTTGTTCACCCTTAGCTTTCAAATCAGTCAAAACCCAGTCGACCAGTAGCTCCGTTTCTGGACGGGGAATCAAGACCCGGTCATCAACTACGAACTCACGACCATAAAAGGGTGCCTGGCCGAGAACGTACTGGGCAGGCACACCCTTTAGTAACTGGGCAATCCATGTTGGCCAACGTTTGGCTAGCCAAGGGTGCATTTGTCGAGTTAGGTTGGCCCGCAGCATCCCATAGTTCACTTTCAAAGCACCCGTTAAAAGAAAATCAATGTTATCACTCGCCTCGTCTGCATCCAAGCCAGCAGCCGTCAATTCCTTGAGTGCCCACTTGCGCGCTTCTAACAGTGAAATCGGAACCGGTTTTTCTGAACCTGCCTGTTTGGAACGATGTGACTGTTGCCAGTCGGTTTTTTTGTGTGTCATTATTGCTGATTTAACTCCGCCAGCTTGGCTGTTTGTTCGGCTAAGACCAACGCATCAATGATTTCATTTAAGTCACCGGCAATAACCCGGTCCAACTTATTCAAAGTCAAACCGATACGGTGGTCTGTCACCCGATTTTGTGGGTAGTTATAAGTTCGAATTCGTTCGGATCGTGCACCTGAGCCAACAGCGGTTTTCCGCTGCTCAGCATACTCCGCCTCGTTTTCCTGGGCAAAGTGGTCGTAAACACGGGCATTCAAAATCTTCCAAGCCCGTGCACGGTTTTGTTGCTGGGACCGTTCGTCTTGCATGGCAACCGTAATCCCCGTTGGCTCGTGAGTCAAGCGAATAGCCGAAGACGTTTTGTTAACGTGCTGACCGCCGGCACCAGATGACCGGTAAACATCCTCACGAACATCCTTTGGATCAATTAAGCCGTCTGCATCGACTTCTTCGAACTCCGGCATTACCCCGACCGTTGCGGTTGAGGTGTGAATACGGCCTTGTGTTTCCGTTGATGGCACTCGTTGCACCCGGTGGGCACCCGACTCGAATTTCAATTTTGAATAAACGTTGTTACCAACAATCATGGCAACCACTTCTTTATAGCCACCAACTTCAGTCATCGTTTCATCAACAATCTGCAATGACCAACCCTGGTTCTCGGCGTAACGTCGATACATGCCTAACAAATCAGCCGCAAACAAGGATGACTCGTCCCCACCTGCAGCACCACGAATTTCCATAATGATGTTTTTATCATCGTTTGGATCAGTGGGCAGCATCAAAACCTTCAATTTTTCCTCTAATTCAGCTTTCACAGGCTTCAGTGCCGCCAGGTCTTCCTTGGCCAGCTCACCCATTTCGGCATCTCCTAAGAGCTCTTCCGCCTCTAACAAATCGTTGACAACCTGTTGATAACGCTTGAAGGTTTCAACCGTTTCACGAATACCACCCGCTTCTTTTGAAAGCGCCATGTAATTCTTGGAATCGCTCATGACTTCGGGATCGGCTAGCATTTGATTCAACTCATCGTAACGGTCTACAACCGCTTGTAATTGTGAAAATATCGGATCCATGGTGTCTCCTTAATTCTTTGGAATCATTTCTAAAACTGGATGGTACCAATGCTTGCGGCAGGTTGGCAAGTAGGATTCATCCCCCCCGATTTGCACCTGGTTACCAGAATACTGCGGTTGGCCATTGGCAATTCGTAGCTGAGTCGTTGCCTTTTTACCGCAAAACGAGCAAATTGTCTTCATTTCTTCGAGCTTGTCGGCAATTTCCAATAAACGGCGTGAACCTTCAAACAGGTGGTTAAAGGCATCTTGCTTCAGGCCAAAGGCCATCACGGGCAAACCCAAATCATCCACCACATAGGCTAATTGATCAACCTGGTTGGCCGTTAAAAATTGAGCTTCATCAACTAAGACAGCTGCCAACTTTGCGTTTTGACGGTCCTGAATCATTTCATAAAGGTTTTCATTCTCGTCGACAACCGTTGCTGGCCGTTTCAAACCAATTCGTGAGGCAATCACACCAATCCCATCGCGGTCATCTACTAAGGGGGTTAGCAACAAAACCTCTTTATCCTGCGATTCATAATTATGAGCAACTTTCAAAATTTCAATCGATTTGCCAGAGCCCATCGCCCCATATTCAAAGTACAGTTGTGCCACGTTTTCGCCTCACTCGTTTTATCTATTCTATTAATCCATTATAGCAATTTTTTAACCATAACTCGACTGCCTAGACCATTTTAGGGAAAATTCGCAAGACGCATGGTAAAATAAGAATTTAGAAAAAGGGGGACTTTTTTATGTCAGTAAAAAGTCAGTTAGCCAAATTTACGGCCAAAAGTAGTCATTTTTTGCTCCGCAACATCTTAAAGCGCGGTGGCACTTCTTTGCCCGGCAAGCTAGCCGTTAAGATTGATCCAGAAGTTTTACAGACCATTGAAAAAGAATTCGACCTGGTCATTGTCACGGGAACAAACGGAAAAACATTGACAACCGCTTTAATTACTCGGGTTTTACGGGCCGGCGGTTACACAGTGGTGACTAACCCATCCGGATCCAACATGGTCCAGGGAATCGTTGGTACGCTTCTAACTACAAAAGTTAAGCCATCACCGAATGGAAAAAAGCCTGTTGCCGTTTTGGAAGTTGATGAGGCCAACGTCTTGTCACTGGCAAAGGCCATTGAACCAAAATACTTTGTTTTAACTAATCTTTTCCGCGACCAACTTGACCGCTATGGTGAAATTTATTCCACTTACGATAAGATCATCGCCGGTATTAACCAAGCTCCAAATGCAACGGTGATTACCAATGCTGATTCGCCCATCTTCGCTCGTGGTTCTTACTCAAATCAGCGGATTTACTATGGCTTTGACAATGTGAAAGAAACTGATTTTAAAGACTTAACGGCGCCAACAAACACAGATGGTATTCTCTCCCCAACGGACAACTCCGTTCTTCATTATAACTTCATTACTTACGCAAACCTCGGCCGTTATTTTTCAACAACCGACAGTTTCAAGCGACCTAAGCTCGATTATGCTGTGACATCATTAAATGAGCTAACGCCAAAGTCTTCTGCTTTTGACCTCGATGGCACACCTTACAAAATTGCCATTGGCGGCCTCTATAACATCTATAATGCGCTGGCTGCCTACGCTGTTGGTCGAACCTTTGATGTCAGTCCTACTGATATCAAGAAAGCTTTTGAAGAAGATAAGCAGGTCTTTGGCCGCCAAGAATCACTTGATGTCGCTGGCAAAGATGTCACAATTCTGCTCATCAAAAATCCCGTCGGTACAAACTCCGTGATCGATATGATGGAGACGGAAAAAGATCCTTTCACCTTGATTACACTCCTCAATGCGAATTATGCTGACGGAATCGATACTTCTTGGATTTGGGACGCTGAATTTGAACGTCTCCATGATTCAAAATTAGCCGCTCTATCAACCGGCGGTGAACGTTATCAAGACGTCACTGTTCGCTTGAAGATGGCCGGTTTTGACCTCGATGGCACCTACCAAAAGACGGAAGAAATCCTAACCGCAATCGACCAAGCGCCAACTAAAAAAGTTTATTTGGCCGCGACCTACACGGCCATGCTCCAAATTCGGGCCGTCTTAAAAAACCATGGTTACATTCAGGAGGAATATTAATGGCTGACTATACACTCAAACTAGCCCACCTCTATGGTGATTTAATGAACACTTATGGTGACTACGGCAACATTATTGCCCTGCGTTACTATGCTAAGCAAATTGGCGTCGATGTTGATGACCAGCTGGTTTCCCTCGATGATGACTTCGATCCAAAAGCTTACGACTTTGTCCTCTTTGGCGGTGGCCAAGACTACGAAGAAACTGTCGTAGCCAATGATTTGAAATTGAAGGCCGACGGACTAAAGGAATACATCGAAAACGATGGTCCACTTCTAGCTGTCTGCGGTGGTTTCCAACTCCTCGGTCATTATATGGAAATGGCTGATGGCACCAAAGTTGATGGTATCGGGGTCATGGATCACTACACTACCAATATGACGGACAACCAGGTTAAAACCCTGAAGGGTAAACGGTTAACTGGTGACATTGTCATCAAAAATAACGAAACTGGCGAAGAATACCACGGCTTTGAAAACCATCAAGGTCGAACATTCTTGGGCCAAGGTGAAAAAGCCTTAGGCACGGTCACAACTGGCCAAGGCAATAACGGCATGGATCAGACCGAAGGCGTGATTTATCATAACGTTTATGGTTCTTACTTCCACGGCCCAATCTTCACCCGCAATGGTAACTTAGCCAAACGCGTCTTAGCGACTGCCCTATCTCGCAAATATCCAGACGTTGATTGGCAAGCCAAGTTGGATCAAGTTCCTGCCGAAACTTTCTAAAAATAGGTAACAAAAAAGCCTCCAAAACAATTTGGAGGCTTTTTTTGAACCAATCCTAAAGATGATTGGCTGACTGATTGTTATTCCGAAAGATGGTAATAATAGGTCGAAATAGAGATATTATCCATTGCCGATAAGGCTGCTCGCAGTCGCAACGAGGACTGGTTATGCAAAATATTTTGCCAAGGCTTCTTCGGCACGAACTGGGGAATAATGACCGTTACGGAATGGTTAATCTTTTCAGATTGATGGGAAACCTTGGTCACAAAACCAACCACTGGTTTAACAATCGATCGGTAAGAAGAGTGCACGTCGACGTAACGGACATCTGGAAAATTAGCTGTAAACTGCTTGGCAATCTTTTCTTCCTTAGCCGGATTAATATCAAAGGAAACGTGCATGGCCACCACCTTAGTCGCGATGGATTGCGCGTAGTCGATGGCCTCAGCCGTTACCTGGGTTAAGTTCGAGACCAGGACGATCGCTGTCGAGCCGGAATATTCTGGGTGCTTTTGCTCGTTTTGATCCAGGTATTGCAAGCGCAATTGTTTTGAAACGGCATCGTAGTGCTTCTTAATTTTGAAGAACACGGTCAAGACCGCTGGCATGATAATCAAGTACGGCCAAACATGTGTTAGTCGGGTAGCAAACAAGACAAGGACCAAGGCAGCCGACATAAAGGCGCCAAGGAAATTAATGGCCGCCTTCCCCCACCAGAACTTGGGTTTCAACCGCCACCAATGGATAATCATGCCCGACTGAGACAGCGTAAACGGAACAAAAACGCCAACTGCATATAGTGGAATCAAGGCGTCCGTCGATCCATGGAAAATCACGGTCAAAATCATGGCGCCAAACGATAGTGACAAAATACCATTGGAATAGCCCAATCGATCACCCTGATCCATAAAGAGATGCGGGAGATACTTATCCTTGGCCAAGTTCACGGCCAGAACAGGAAAGGCCGAAAAGCCCGTATTAGCGGCCACCGCTAAAATCAGCGTTGTTGCTAATTGGACCAGATAAAAGCCCAGACCATGCCCCCCATAGGTAATGGCAGCAATTTGCGACAAAACCGTCGAGTGACTGTTTGGCACAATACCATACCAGTAAGACAAAAAAGTAATACCCAAAAAGAAACTGGCCAAAATTAAAGCCATCATCGTCAAGGTGGTAGCGGCATGCTTTTCCTTGGGGGCCTTAAAGTTTGGCACTGCATTCGAGATGGCTTCCACCCCTGTTAACGAAGAGGAACCAGATGAAAAGGCACGTAAAAAGAAGATGAGCGATAAAGCCGAAAAATCCGTACCGATTTTTGCGGCAGCATGGTAGGCAATCGCTCCGGTTGCGGCCTGAAAGAGGCCATAAGCTACTGTCACGGCCATAATCACGATAAAGAAGTAAACCGGCAGCAGCAAAAAATTAGCCGATTCACGCAAACCACGCAGGTTTAAAGCCGTTAAAATCAGGATAATCACCAATGAAAGTGGAACGGCAAAAGGCAACAGGCCTGGAATCGCAGCCGTCATCGCATCAGCCGCTGCCGATGCAGATACCGCAACCGTTAACATATAGTCAACTAACAATGAGCCCCCGGCCACTAGACCAACCTTGGGCCCCCAATTCTTACTGGCAACCGTATACGCGCCACCTCCGTTTGGATAAGCATGAATAATTTGTCGGTAAGACAAAACGATGGCTGCTAAGAGTAGCAAAATTAAGAGTGCAATCGGTAATTGTAACCAAAGAGCCACTGCTCCACCCGCCAGTAAGACAGCCGTAATCGATTCCGTCCCATAGGCAACGGATGAAAGGGCATCAGATGATAAAAGGGCCAAGGCCTTGGACTTTGATAAAGCCTGGTCGGACGCTTCTAATGTTTTCAGCGGTTTGCCAATTACAAACCGCTTCACGTTTCTAAACATGGTTGTCTCCAAATCATTGTAATCAAACCATTGTACCTTGTAATGCGGAAGAAAAATAGCCAATCAACGTCTTTTTTTCGGATATTCGAATTTTTCGTCGCCAAAAAGCCATTGTCATCCCTTAAAAGTTAGCAAAATAGTGGATACCCGCTGCTTGGCCGTCTGTTAAATCCGCAACTAAACGTGCACTGGCCAAATCAGGATTTTTTCGCCAATCATTAGAGACAGTCAGACGTAAGACCCGTTGAACCCAGTCAAGCTGATTTTGACTAGGGTAATGAAGGACACCCGCCACCAAAATCAAATTCGCTCCGGCCATCTTCAAGCCCTCTTGAACTGCCAAAAAGTTATCAACGTTAAAGAAAATCTGACTAATCAAAATTTTCGCCCCATTCCTTTCCTTAGTCAAGGCCTGGTTAACCACCCAGGCAACGCCATGGGTATTGACTTGGTTGACATCGAGGGTCGTCGCCAAACTGAGCCCTGCTAAATTGTTTTGATGAACCGCCAAGAGCAAATCTTGAGCTGATGAAAATCCGTTGCTATCCGTTTTTTATCCCCAGTCACCAGCAAAAAATTGTTTAACCCAAGGTCTTGAAGAAGATTAAAGGTTGATTCCACTTGACTGGGCTGAATATCTTTAGCCCGAACATGAACCATCACCGGTTTTTTCGTTGTTAGTTGAATTTTCGCTGCTGTCTTCAACAGGGTCTGCCAATCATGGCCTGTTTGGCCTTGGTTGGCTAGGCTAAAATACTGAGCCCGATCGCGGGCGCAGGCACTTCTCAGTACATTTTTAATGGTTAATTCCTGTGAAATAACCGGTTCTCGCTGGTCTTGGTAGAAATCAGTTATGGACTGCATTTGTTTTCCTTATTCTACTTTCAAATAACAACCTAATTACAACTAGGCCAATTTTATAAATTCTAATTTTCATGGTATAATGGATAAAAAGTAACGGAGGTCAATCCCATGTACCAACCTGAAAAACACACAAACGAAGAAATTCAAACTTTTATCGATCAACCCGGTCGGCAGCTCATGTTCTTATCGGCTGACTGGTGTGGGGACTGCAAGGTCATCAAACCTTTCGTTCAAGGAATTAAGGATGAAGTTTCTAAGACAGCTGGTTGGATTGACGCCGATCGCGATGACAATTTAGACCTAGCAACAAGCTATGGTTTGCGTGGCATTCCTTCTTTTGTCCTCTTTATTGATGGCAAGAAAGTTGACCAAATCGGTCATGGAGAACGCCTAACACCAAAGCAAGTAACTGACTGGTATGAAGGAACCCTTCAATAAGTCAACTTCATTCTAACAAAAAACCAAGCCGCTTGGCTTGGTTTTTCTTTTTAATTACTTTTCACTACTGTCCCATGCAAACTGTATGAGGCAGTTTTTATTTAATAAAAGCGGCCACCGTATTAGCCGGAATAGCAAAGCCCATTCCTTCAATATTGGTATCAGCAGCGCCAGCCGAAATCTTAGCTGAACTAATGCCAACGACCTCCCCAGCCAAATTAATCAAGGCCCCACCTGAATTACCAGGGTTAATGGCTGCATCCGTTTGGATAACTTGAACGTTTTGATTATTAGTCTGTGAAATTGCTAGCGTCCGGTTTGGTGAGGAAATAATGCCCTTGGTCATCGTGGAGGCATAGGCCGCTCCCAATGGCGAACCAAGCGCCAGCACCTGTTGACCGGACTTCAAAGATGAGCTATCCGCTAGCTTGGCAACTTGCTTAAAGGCGGTCGATTTCACGCGAATCAAGGCTAAATCCTTGGACGTATCTCTTTTAATAACAGTTGCTTCGGCCTTTTGACCGTTGGCATCCACGACCTGGATGGCCGCTGAACCTTCAATCACATGGTTATTCGTCACGATATCGGCAGTATCTTTTCCAATCTTCACAACAACACCTGATCCCTGGGCAGCCGTCTCGTAATCGGTCTGCTGCTTATCCTTTGTTTGATCATCAAAGGCTGATACTCCATCGCCTAGCGAAGCTGATTTTTGTAAATTCTGCACCGTAACAACGGCATCTTTAACCTTATTGTAGGCACTAGTTGCCTGATCTTTGCTCTTATAGGCAGTCTTTGCCACTGTGGCCGTCCCAGCGGCATTCGTATGGGTGGCTTGTGCCAACTGACTTTGATACCAAGATCCTGGTGAGGAACTAAACAACACCAGCAATCCACCGATTACAAAGGCAGCCACTATCATAGTGGTAAAAGCATGTACTCTTTTACGAATCATCCGGCAGCTTTCCTTTCAAAATTTTCTTATCTTTAGACCACACTTAAAGTGAGAGAGTCACCTTAAAAATTGTCCCCTTTGGTTGATTGTCGCTCACAGTTATCTTACCATTATGGGCAGCGACTATCCATTCTGCAATGGATAGGCCTAAACCAGTGCCACCAGTTTCACGATTACCAGTTTTATCCTCACGGTAAAAACGGTCAAAGATATGCTTTTTCGCGTCAGCTGAAATGCCGCGGCCAGTGTCGGCAACCGAAAGTGTTAAACGTTTTTTCTCAATCGCAGCCGAAACCGTCACGGTTGCTCCTTCATCCGAATACTTTAGCGCGTTATCCATTAGCAGTACCAATAATTGGTGAATCCGTTTTTGATCAATATCGACTTCCTGACGAACAGCATTGTGGATAACCACCTTTTTGTCCGATATTTCCCCCATTTCAATGTAAGGCGACAAAATTTGCTGCAAGAACTGACCGACATCGGTTTTTTCCTTTTCAATTTTGGTCATGTTTGACCCAGTTTTAGCCAAGGTTAACATGTTATTGGTCAAGGAATTCAACCGCCTGACTTCCGATAGCGAAAGAATAATGGCTTCGGACTGCTGACGAATCGTGTTATCCGGCTTGGTTAGCATCGTTTCTAGCTTTCCTTGAATGACTGACATCGGTGTCCGCAATTCATGGGCAGCATTATTAACGAAGTCTTGTTGCTGATCCCAAGCCTTTAAGATTGGCTTCATACTTTGCCGGGCAATAAAGAAGGCAAAGAACAACGCAAAGATAAAGGCCGAAACAAATGACCAAACCATCACGTCCTGGAATTTTTTCAAATTCAAAACAGTATCCGTGACATCAACAAAGACATAGCCATAGGTCGCCGATTTCAGACCCTGGCCATCTGGCACTAAGACCATATTCGGTTTAAATTTAACAGCCTGAATTCTCAAATAAGTCTTATTAACATGAACTGTTCTGGGGGCCAAATTTAAATCACTAGTATCAAACTGCAGACCAAAACGTCTTGTTAAGACATTCTTGGAACCATTATTATTTGTCTGATTTTCAATTTCCTTCCCCTTTTCATCATAGTACAGAAAGTTTCCACGAAAATCTTCTGGCATATGACGCATAGAATCAGCTGTCAGCATCTTTTGCTTCGCTGAGGCTCCTTCATCCAACCAGTTATTGCGTTGATAGTACTCCACATATTGGTTAATAACCTTGTCAGAGCTATCATAAATCGTGAAGGTATAAACCCAAAAAATCACCCCGGCCAAAAAGCCAAAAATGACCATCAGACCCAGGGCCAACGTTGAAAAATTATCAATTTGCTGTTTGCGATTAATCAGTCTTGGCATCCGGCACCTCGAGAATAAAACCAATGTTTCGGAGCGTCTTAATTAGCCCGCCCTGGCCAACTGCCTCAAGTTTTCGGCGCAGGTTATTCAAGTAAATATTGACCACGTTAATCGTGGTATCAGAATCGATGCCCCAAACACGATCAAAAATTTGGTCCCGGGTCACGATGATATTCTTGTTTTGACCCAAATAGGTCAAAATATCAAATTCCTTGCCGACTAATTTGACACTTTGACCGTGAACCTGAACGCCACGATTTTCTAAGTTAATCGTTAGTTCTCCGACTGTAATCATGTTATCTTCGGAATAGACACCCGTTCGGCGTAGGAGTGCCTTTACTCGAACCAATAATTCTTCGCGGTGGAAGGGCTTAGTCAAATAGTCATCGGCACCTACGTTGAAACCTTCAATTTTATCATCCAGAGATGCTTTCGCCGTTAAAATTAGAACAGGCGTATCCACTTTGTCATCCCGAAGATTCTTGATAATCTCCAGACCATTTTCACCTGGTAACATCAAATCAGATATAATCAGATCGTAAGGGACTTCTTTCCCCTCATATTCACCATCTTGGCCATCCGTCACCGCCGTGACATCGGCAAAGTCTTCCAAAAAGCCGACAATATTATCGGCCAGATTTTTATCATCTTCAATTAACAGGATTTTAATTGCTTTGGCCATCAGTCCTTCTCCTTTGGGGCAGTGTGCCCGTTAAAATGTCTTATCAGTAATGTTACTTTAACAACAACAGATTAAGGTCATATTAAAAAAGCCTTACCATGCTTGGCAATGAGGGTTTCCTAGATCAACAGACTAGCCCTAATTAAACTAGCCCAGCAATCATCACCGTTAACAATGGTTCACCCGCTGAAGGGCCGCAACCTAAATTTTAGGCCAAGCCAATACTAATTTTCAATGCCTTTGCCACTGCCTTCATTAAGCCATCTTGCTGGTCAATATGTGCAATGCGGTCGCGCAAACGATGCTTATCGATGGTTCTGATTTGCTCGGCCAAAATAATGGAATCCCGTTTAATACCGCTAATCGCCGCCGGCAATGAAATATGTGTCGGCAACTTGGGCTTGGCTATCTTGGAAGTAATCGCCACTACAATGGTCGTTGGAGCGTTCATATTGCCCATATCATTTTGCACCACTAAAACTGGGCGCAAGCCGGACTGTTCGGAGCCGATTCCCTGCTTTAAATCGGCATAAAAAACATCGCCACGGCGAACGTTTTCATAATCTGCTGTCATGTCTATCCTCTTATGTATGGGCGCTTTGCCCTATTTTGTCACTGCCTATATGCTTGGTCACGCTTATTTATCTTCGATGACACGTGGAATTCGTGACCCAATTCCAGTTAGTACTTCATGTGGGATACTTTGACCATATTCGGCCAGTTCTTCGATACTGATTTTTTCTTGGCCATCTTGTCCAAATAAAATGACATCCGTATTAATTGGAACAGGCTTGCTCAATGAAACAATCATTTGATCCATCGTGACCCGGCCAAGGACTCGTTCTTTTCGGCCGTTGATCAAAACGGTCATACCCGAAAAAGTTCGATGATAGCCATCGGCATAACCAAGCGGCACTGTGCCAACCCATTGATTCTCGTGTGCTACATAGGTTGCACCATAGGAAACCGCCTCACCAGCCAAAAGCTGATGGACACCCCAAATTCTAGCTTTAAAAGTCGCCACTGGTTGCAATGGTAGGTCGGTTTTTTTGGATGGATAGGCCGGATTATAGCCATACAGGGCCGAACCAACGCGAATCGTTTCGGTTGGAATTTCATCAAAATGGAAGAGTGCTGAACCTGTGTTAGCAACGTGCCAGTACTTGGGATCGATATCTAGGGCTGTGACCTGAGCTAAAAAGTCAGCTTTCTGCTGGTCATAGTAAGCCTGATTTTGATCATCTGCCGTTGCAAAGTGCGTGAAAACCCCAGCCAATTCAAAGGCGTCCTCCCCCATAACAAACTGATACATCGATGACAACTCTGCCTTCGTCTTAGCACCCATTCGCCCCATACCGGTATCGATAGCCAGGTGGACTCGTAAAGGTGGTAGTGGACTATCACTAGCTTGTAAGAGATCTCTTGCAGCTAATAACCAATCCAGGTTGCCAACTGCTGGCGCCAGATAGTTTTCAGCCATCACCGTTACCAAATTTACGTTTTGGACGCCAAGTAGGACAATTTGGTCCCTTCTTTCCGGCAAAACCTGGCGGACATCTAACCCTTCATCAACCGTTGCTACAGCAAAGTCATGAACGTCTGCTTGCCCCGCCAAAACTGTTGCTGCCCATTTGGCACCGTGGCCATAGGCATTTGCCTTAATAACAGCAATTAAGCGCTTGGCTTTTGCATGGGTCATAATTGTTTTAGCATTATGAACCAGCGCTGCTGCTGAAACGAAGAGTGCCGCTCCTCGCCTAGAAAATGGATCATCATTCATGTCTAATTCTCTTTTCTACCAATAAAACGAGCCGCGAAGCGTTGTAACCAGCTAGCTCTTTCAATCGTAACAACCGTATTGACATAATCACCACTATGGGTAATGGCGACCTCAATCCGATTTTTTTGTCCCACAACCTTCATAACTGGTCGACCTGATTTGGCATTCAGGATTGAAATATCCTGCCAAGACACATCGCGACCAATTCCAGTCCCTAATGCCTTAGCATAAGCTTCCTTGGCTGAAAAGCGGCCCGCAACAAACTCTAAGTAGTGCTTGCCCGTCCGTTTTTGAACTGCCTCCTGTTCGGCCGGCGTTAAGATTGTCGACAAGAAGTTTGGTCGTCTAGACAATACGCCTTCAATTCGGCTAATGGACTCCATGTCGTTTCCGATTCCGATAATCATACCTTCATTTTATCAAAAAAAAAGAGAATCAACACAGAATGTGTCAATCCTCTAACTTTTTATGAAAAGGTTTGTAGCTCTTGATCTTGTGGCTTAAAGTTCTGCCATTCCTTTGACAAGAAGTTGTTGTTGATCTTGTAATCATTATCCTGGTACTTACCAGACAAGAATGGATTCAAGTACTGGTCCAATGCCAGCCAACCACGCCAACCAATGTGAATCGTATCCTGCATGAAGAAGTCTTCCCCACCACGGTGTGACAGATCAGCAATGTTGTTAAAGCCTTGGCTTTGCAACTGATACTTAATCTTATCAACCGCCTGGTAGTACATCTTATCAGACAAACCTGTGTAAGCAACCCAACGTTGGTTAACTGGTGTAATGACAAATTCGACATCCGTATGGTTCTTGGCAAAGTTTTCCAAAACAGCTTGCAAGTATGCATATTCAACTGATTGACGGTAGTCATAGTGAACCTGAGCATCCTTAAGCATCTTCTGGTCAGCCCAAACACGAGTACGATAGAACGAGTTCTTAATCCTAAAGCGGTTCGAACCAGTGTTCTTTTCACCCTGTTCGAAACCAATTTGGTTCAAGGCCTGCTCTTGATACTGGCTCGGCAAGTCCTTAGCATACTTCATCACTTCATTCTTGTAGTTATGGCTTGTTTCAAAGTTTGAGAACAAGGCATCCTGTCGTGACAAAATCTTGTGCTGGAAGCGCAAAGCTGATTTATCGGCTGAACTTGGTCCCTGACCATCTTCCACGTTATGCAGCATCCGATTAAACATCGGCTTATCACGCACCAAAGACTGCTTCAACAAAGCTTGGGCCATAAACTGGTCGGTTTGGCTCGGCTGATCCATGTTCAGCAACCAATCCACCACTTGTAGTGGTGAATAGAAAATTGAAAACGCATCCGTTGAGCCCGTCTTGGTAAACCACTGTGGCGAAATCACAAAAACTGCCTTCTTGTGGTCCAACCCCTTTGGCATCTCTTGCATATTCAAAAACTGAACCATTGATTCAGATCCCGCCTTACCAAGCATAAATGGTCGGTAAGAGCGGTTATACTTTTCAGCCAAAACAGATGGATGTAAAGAATCGAAGCGAGATAATTCTGATGAACCAAAGAAAGGAATATAATTTACTTTTTTGTCACTAAAGGCAGCGTCTTTAACCGCTTCCCCTTTAACGATTTGGCTTGAGAAAGACACAGAAGCTTCCCTCAAGTACTGCTGACTATAATGATTCAGCGGGAATGGCAGAAAAAAGACCAGGCCGATAAGTGCCAGTGCTGCAAGCACCGGGCCAAAGATCTGCCACAATTTTTTCTTGTTAGTCATGAGGTTTTATCCCAACAATGATTCTACTTTAGCAATAATCTTGTTTGCTGTGTCCCAGTCTTCGCGATTAAATTCTGAAACAGGTGCTTGAATACCAAACTTGTTTTCCAAGTCCAACAACAATTCAACAGTAGCCATTGAATCCAACAACCCTGAATCAAATAAGTTTTCGTCCATTTGTGAAGACAAGTCTTCGCCAATGATATTGTTCAAAACTTCTAATACGCCTGCTTTTACGTCCATTATATTTCTCCTCTATTAGTGGTGGAACCAGAACTTATCTAAGAATCCACAGAATACCAAGAATGTTAACATCACGAAGTTGAAGGTCAAGAAGATGGCAAACACTTCCGTGAATTTGTTATGTGGGATTTGATCACGGTGCTTCTTTTTAAAGCGTAACCAGGCATCGTTGACAATCATTCCTGTTCCATGCAACAAAGCATAAACGATATAATACCATGTCAATCCGTGCCAAAGGCCCATGACCATCATGTTGACCAAATAGCCAACGTTTGAAACAGTAGTCCGGTTTTTAATCCACTTCTTACGCATCACCATGAAGGAGAAGCGCATGAAGACGAAGTCTCGGAACCAAAATGACAACGACATATGCCAACGATTCCAAAAGTCCTTGATGTTATGAGACCGGTAAGGTTGGTTAAAGTTTATTGGTGATTTAATCCCCATGACATATGATGTAGCGATGGCAAAGCGAGAATAACCCGCAAAGTCAAAGAACAAATACATACCATAAGAATAGGCCACACCAATTAACCACCAGGAAAAGCCATGATGATTATCGCCCATTGCCAAACCTTGAAAGAATGGATAAACAATTTGACCAAAGTAATAAGACAAGATGAACTTGTAGACGAAGCCTAAGAAATAAGACTTAACTGCATAGCCCAACATGTCAATATAGTCTGTTCTTTCAGGTACTGATCCAGCATCGCCGGCAAAGCGCGTGTAGCGATCAATTGGACCTGATGACAGGGTTGGCATAAAGAGCATAAAGCGCAAAAACATAATTGGCTTAAACTCTTTAATGGCACCATCCCGCGTCTCAATAATCATCCCTGTTGAGCGGAAAGTCAAATAAGAAATTCCTAAGAAACCAAGCAGAGTGAATTCAGGCTTGAAAACACCAATGGCGCCGAAACGCACTAATGTAATCGGCAAGATTGACAATGCCACCATTAGGTAGAAAACCCAGTTAGCATTCTTCGTCTTGCGATAAGCCGAATAAAAAGATACAAGACAGAACTGCCAGATACTATATACCAGTATCGCAATTCCCTGGTTGACATAGTGACCAGTATCGAAAATTAAAAAGATAAAAGCCAAAGAGACCAAAATCTCATACCAGACAATGCGCTTACCAAAGTAAAGTCCAATTGCAAGTGGCACCAAAGCCACTAAGAGGTAAAAGAAGTAGGTCGGATCGGCATAGGGTTGTAGATTAGGCATTGCCATTCACCTCAGCAATCAAGCCCTTCAAGTTTACCTTACCATTTGGTGTCAAAGGCATGGCATCGCGGTAGATAAACCGCGATGGCATCATGTATGGCATGATGATGTCCTTTAGGTCTGCCTTAATAGCGTTAGTCAAATCCATTGGCTTTTCAAAATCGTTCTTCTTTGGGACAACAATGGCCAACAACTGCTTAACTTCACCATCTGCGTCGTAGCGAGGAACGGCAGCCGCCTGTTCAACCCACTGAGACTTCAAAAAGTGCTGGGCAACTTCTTCCAATTCGATTCGGAAGCCATGCAACTTGATTTGGAAATCCACACGACCCTTGTAATGCAAGAGGCCGTCTTTGTCCATGTAACCCAAGTCACCAGTCTTATAACCCGGTTGACCGTCGACCGTTAAGAAAGCAGCCTTGGTCTTTTCGGGGTTATTCAAGTAACCCTTTGAAACAGCTGTACCAGACAAAACGATTTCACCCGATTCATTAACTGGCAAGACCGTTCCATCCTGATCCATGATGGTTGCCTTCATTTCAGGTTGCATGTACCCGATTGGCAACTTGTCATACTTGGCCAAAACTTCGTCCGTGATTTCAATTGCTGATACGGCAACGGTTGCTTCCGTTGGACCATAAGTATTAAAAATTCGGGCATCCGGGAAACGTTCGCGCAATTTCTTGGAAGTTGTTGCTGTCAAAACTTCACCACAGAACAAGAATTTCTTCAAGCGGGGGTAATTTTCTTGCTTAAAATCAGGACTCAACAAGGCAACGTTGGCAAATGAAGGTGTTGAAACCCACAAATCCAAGTCCATTTCTGGCAAAACAGTAAAGAGTTGCTTAAAGTCATCGGCAATTTCCTTTGACAATGGCTTCATAACGCCACCCATCAACAGTGAGCCTCCCCATGACATAACAGAAACGTCAAATGAGAACGGTGTCTGAGTCAAGACATTGTCTCCATGGTGTAAATCAAATTCATCAGAGAAGAGCCAGTTCAAGTAAGATAAGGCGTTCTTATGTGAAATCTGAACACCCTTTGGCTTACCAGTCGTACCTGAAGTAAAAATAATGTAGTAATTATCATCGCCCAAAACTGGGTGAGTTAAGTCATATGACTTCTTAGCAGTGAAAGCCGCTTGCAATTTTTCACCCTGGAAAACAGGGACAGATTCGATTGGCAATGGCAATTCATCCAAAGCAATCACTGCTGAAGGTTGACCAATTTCCAAGATATTTTCAATCCGGTCCTTGGCAGAATCCTTGTCAACCGGTGCATAGGCGTGGCCTGATTTTACAGCAGCTAAGAAGGCAGCTACCATTTCGAACTGATGTCCACCAAAAACCATAATTGGTGACTTCTCAGGCAAGTTTTGCTCATCTAAGTAGGCCGCCAATGAGTCAGAGTAGGACTTCAAATCGCCATAAGTATAGGTATGGCCCAACCCGTCGTAGGCAATCGCATCAGGATTTTCCACTGCATAGGCATCGATATTTTTGTAAATGTTATCAATCATTTGTCGCTTCCTCTTTATTTTAGAATTCGTTATAAATGAAGTGGCCCCCGGTAACGCCGGAATAGCCATATAGATAAATCAAGGCTAAAATGATTAAAAAATAAGCCAGGGTTTTGACAACAAATGTCACCCAGGGCTTGCTCAGAAAACGCTTGAACATCGCGTGACGCCCCCAAAATTGTTCGGTTAGTGTTATAATTATTGGCATATTACCAGTGGTACCTAGTAAAACACTTTTACTATTATAGCACAATACTTTTTCTTGTAATACCACCCCAAATTTTGGGGTTAGTTTGGAGGCACTGTTACATGTTTGCAAAGATCCTAGCAAGGGTTCAAAGATGGGATCGGGCTTGGGTAGGTCTTTCACCTATCAAAAATCTTTTTTCTTCATTCAAACTAGTAATTCCTTTGGTGATTATTGATGTTTATTGGCGTTTGATTACTCGATTATTCTTAGACCCTGGCGCCCTGTTCGCCACAATTTTCCATTATAAAATTCACTTTTTTAACAATCCACTGATTTCCCAAGGAATCAGTAACGTTTTGGACTACCTCGTGGTGGCCTTTACAGTTGCGCTTTGGACAAAAAAGTATTTAACAGAAAAACTTTCTGAAAAACGCGACCCCATCCTGCCGGTGACCGTTAACTTTGGCCTAGTCTTAATCCAAACTTTCTCGTCTGGTTTCAGCCAGGGACAGCTAACCATTCATCTCGGCCTGTGTTTACTCATCACCTATCTGATCAACCTCACTTACTTGGGGTTAACCAAAATCACGAAAGACCGGTTGCAGGACATGGGTTTTACCTATCTAAGTTGGGCAGCCATTGTCTCAATCCTCGTCGTGGTGGGCACATCATTTATACCAAACATTGTCACCCAAGGAACGTATACTACCTTCTTTTCATCTGACTTTTTTGCCCATTATTATTCATTGGCATTGGTTGCTGTTTTGGCACCCATCTTGTTCGTTTTGGGTATTAGCATTCCCTTAGACCTGTCCACCGGCGCCACAGATTTAGCCCAGGTGAACACAAACCTGAACGCCGTTTACCAATCAGTGATGGCCACATTGCCACAACCACAAAACCCCTACTCTGTTTTAACCGCTTCAGCTATGATTGGTGGTGTTGGGGCAACCCTAGGATTAGCACTAATTCTTATATTTGCTAAAAGTAAACAGAACCGGCGACTTGGCCTCTGGTCACTACTCCCAGCTCTATTTGACAACAATCGCATTTTAGCTTACGGAATTCCGCTTTTCTTGCGGCCACTGACATTGGTACCGATGATTTTGAGTTCCCTCTTTGGGTCACTGTCGGCTAGTGTCGCCATTAAGCTCGATTTTGTTCGGCCAACCGTCTTTAGCGCTCCCAGTGGGACACCCCACTTACTGCTTGGCTTTATGGCCAGCCAAACCCCTTGGCGATCATTAATCCTAGCGATCTTTGTTTTGCTTGGTTCAATTTTGATTTACTGGCCATTCGTCAAGGACATGGTTAAAAAGGAGGTTAAGCATGGCTAAAAGTACAAAATTCATGCTCTTCTTAACAGTCCTATTGACCGTTATCATTGCGCTCTTTGGTCGTGTCTGGATGCTTTCTGAGCACCAAAATGACCGAGCAATTCAAAAATCGCGGATGGAACCCGTTATCTTTGTTCCCGGATCTAGTGCCACTGTCAGACGGTTCGATGATCTCTTTGCTACCATTAACTCAGAAGACCGTGATAAAGGAACTCACTCTGTCTTGAAGGTTCAGGTCAATTATAATGGTAGTTTGACTTATTCCGGTCACGTTGATGGTTCCAACCGTCGACCATTTATCGTTGTTGGCTTCGAACGCAACCAGGATAATTATCCAACCATTCAAGCTGATTCTGAGGCGCTCTCTAAGGTGATGACCGACCTCCAATCCCGCTATCATTTCCGGAATTTCTCAGCTGTTGGTCACTCCAACGGTGGGCTGATTTGGACGGATTACTTGGAAAATTACTATAGTGCAGCAAACTTGCACATTCGGACGCTGATGACTTTAGGAACACCTTTCAACTTCTCTGAAACATCCACAACACGACAAACAACCATGCTTTCAGATATGATTGCTGGTGCAAGCAGCCTCCCGAGCGATTTGGTCGTCTACTCGGTTGCCGGTTCAGAAGATTACACAGACGACGGTACAGTCCCTGTTCAATCGGTGCTTTCTGGTAAGTATATTTTCCAAAAACAGGTTGCTAAGTATACTCAAACAACGGTTTCAGGCGATAACGCTGGCCATTCAAAGCTACCGGAAAACCCTGAAGTCATTAACCTGATTCGCGAACTGGTTTTACAAAATCCAAATGACGGGTCTAAGCTAACACCAAAAAGCGCCAAAAACATCAGTGGCGGCTTTAGCCGCTAATCGCTTGTCAACTATTTTGTTTCATTAATTGGAGGTCTTATGATGGCTTTGCTAAAAAATAAAATCGGGCTAGCCACCATTAGCGCATTCGCCCTCTTCTTCCTGAGTTGCCACTTTCAAACGGCTCAAGCAGAAGACCCAAACACAATTGAGCCCAGCTCGAACTTTGTGGTGACTGATCATGCCAATGTGCTTTCAGACCAAACCAAGCAGGCTATCTTAAAGCAGGAGCAAACCTTTAAAAAAACCAAAGAACAGCCGCAAGTAGCGGTTTTAACTATCAACAATACCGATGGCCAATCAATTCGCGACTTCACTAACAGTTTAACTATGCGCTCAGTCTGGCACGCTGGTAAAAAAGGGCAAGACAATGGTGTCATTATTGTCTTTGCTAAGAATAACGGTCAAAATAACGTGCGGGTGGTGACCGGAACAGGTGTTGAATCCGTTCTACCTGATGGCAAAATTTATCAGCTTCTGCAAGCCAACCAACAAGAGTTAAAGTCTTCAGATCCAAACGCTATTGATCGGGGAATCCGCAACCTCTTTTTACAAGTTGAAAAGACACTCCCAACCACCCAAACAAGTGGCAAACAAAGTGCTTCAACAACCAGTTCAGTGATTGCCCTTGGTCTAATTACCATCCTTCTCCTTATTATTTTCTTAGTTTGGTCCAAGATGCGGCGTCTTAATGGCAGCAAAGGATCTTATTATGGTACTGATAATAGTAATAATATCAACCGCTTTAATCAGACCTCAAATAGGCCCCAACGCGGCCATCATTCTGGTCTGGATTGGTTCTTAGGTGGATTTCTACTATCAAACCTTTTCTCGGGTACAAGGCGGCATTATTACGATGACCATTATGATGGCTTTGGTGGCGAATCTAATTTTGATGGTTCAGACTTCGGTGGTGGCTCTGATTCCGGCGGTGGTGGTAACTTTGGTGGTGGCGGGTCCGATTTTTAAAGACTAGCCACTCTTGTTTCAAAGCCCATTCCTCGCTACAATATTTCTAATAGCTCATCGCTAAACAACGATAAAGGATACGAATCATGACGATTATTAATGAAAAGGCACCCTTTTACAAGAAACGTGGTTGGCAAATTACGGCAGTCATTGCCCTTGTCTTCATCATTCTCATTGGTGGCTTTATTTCTTCTGCCAACGGCTTATCCCGCAAGGAACAGGACGTTGATGCTGCCACGGGTGGGATTCAAACCGCGCTGCAAAACCGCGCCGATTTGATTCCAAATTTGGTCAATGCTGTTAAGGGAGCCCAGGGACAGGAATCTGCCATTTACGGTAAGATTGCCGATGCCAGAACTCAATACAATCAAGCAAAGCAAAGCTATGCAAATGCCAATGATCAAGACCAAAAGACAACAGCCATGCAAAATCAAGATAAGGCTTTCAATTTGATGGTTTCCACAATTAACGAAAACTATCCGGATTTGAAGTCCTCTGACCAAATCCAAACTTTGATGGTCCAACTAGAAGGTGTCAACAACCGTGTCACTTACGAACGTAAGGTTTATAACAAGGCTGTTCAAGACTACAATAATAAAGTTGTAGCATTTCCAAGTTCTTTGGTGGCTTCTCTAACCAATCACCATAAGTTCAACTACTTCACCGCAGACAGTTCTGCCCAAGAAAATCCAACTGTTAACTTCGGTAACTAATTTTGCAGAAGACAGCAGAAAGCCCCAACTATTACTGGTTGGGGCTATTTTTGTCTCACATAAAGAATAATACTATTATACAAGAACTTCGATAATCGAACAATCTTTTTAGCCATTTCTTTTATTTCATTTCGTTACAGCTTTGTAAGTTAATTTTTCTAACAAGAGAATTGTTCTAATTTAATTTTAATGATAGACTAATAAATAAACCATTAGGCGCCAAAAATTGGCAACGGGAGGTATACATGTCGATTAGTTCTGCTCTTGAAAAAACGCTTACCAACAATTCGATTATCGCTGCAATTGTGGAAACCCTAGGAACTATCCTATTAGGTTTTTTTCTCCGCAACCGGCAAACTCTTAGCCAAGACGCCGTCAAAACCTTGACGAGCATTACCACGAGTGTTGCCCTCCCCCTCTTAGCCTTTACAGCCTTTCTTACGCCATTGAACCATCAAACCCTCGTTCAAAGTATCGATGTTCTGATTTGGGGCTTGATTATTTATGTTATCTTGATTGTCACGATGCCCTTTTTATACGGTCGCTACGGCAAAGACCAACGCGAAGTTTTAGGTGTGTTAACTGCTTTTGGATCAACGACCTTTTTCGGGATGCCAATCGCGGGCGCTGTTTACGGTGCCAAAGGAATTATGTACGCCTCCGTTTTTAATATCGGCTATCGTGTCTTCTTATACTCCTACGCCTACATCAAAATGTCTGGCGAACAGCTACGCGGCGAGCACATCAAAAAAATGCTGGTTAATCCAATTATCATTGCCACTTTTCTTGGCCTAATCCTCTGGGTTAGTCAAAACTGGATGTCTCAAATTAGTAGCTACAGTGAAAGTAATCCCAGCCACGTGGCCTTCTACCGCCTCGATGTAACCGTCCCTTGGCTTTTTTCCTGGATGAAACTATTAGCCGGTCTAGCATCGCCACTGGCTTGGTTAGCCATTGGGGCAAACTTGGCTCAGATGTCCTTCACAGATGCCATTAAAAACCACACCGCTTGGTACTATTCCTTTAATAAAGTCATCATTGTCCCAATCATCATGGCGGCCATCGCCATCTTAGCAAATGTCACCCATCTTTTGCCCGTTGACCAAGTGGCAATGGCAACAATGGTCATCATGATGGCGACCCCTGTTGCAACGGTGGCAGTCAACTACGCCATGGCCTTCAACCATCAAAGCTTACTGGCGGCCAATACCTCACTGATTTCGACAATTTCAGCCACCATAGTCTTGCCACTCTGGATTATCATTGTGCAACTTTTGGGCGAATTACCAGTCTTTAAATAGCAAAAGCAAACCCTCATCAATCGCCGCGGTCAAAGAATCACATTCGCTAACTAATAACGCCCGATCTAACTTTTAATACTAGTCAAAAACAACAGGTTGACCAGATTGTCTCTTTTTCAATCAACTATTAATCGGTATAATATTCCTTATTGAAGAGTTGAAAGGAGCCAAAATCATGGCCATTGTTGGATTACTCGTCGTTACCTTTGCTTTATTAATTATCTTATTTGCGGCTGCTCATGGCTGGAAGCTTTTCCGCAAGGGAGACGTTAGCATGCTCCCACTGCTTGGAATTGCCGCCTTTCTTTTTCTAATCGGGCTTGCCTTTATTATTTATAACCTGACGACCCTTCATTAATGCCAGGCAAGAAAATCAAATTCGAACTAGCCCCGATTAGCAGTAATACTATCAAAAACGATGACCACTGACCAAACATCAGTGACCATCGTTTTTTTAAAAAGCAAGAAAATAAGCAAGAAAGGCTTCAACGACCAAAAGCAAAAAGGTAATCAGACGGTAATAAGAAAGAATTCCGATGTACTCTCGGATCAAGGCCGTCGGCAAAAAGTACAGAGAAGTTGGTGCGCCGATTCCCTGGGCTGAAAAACCAATTCGCTTGGAATAAAGGCTGGCCCGCATAACATGGTAATTACTGGTCGCAAAGAGAATCTGCGGTTGACCGGTGTGGCCTGATTTTTCCCAGTCCGCTAAAATTTTCTCCTTAGAAAACATAAAATTCTCAAAGGTATTGCGGGACTGATCCTCTAAGATAATCTTTTCTGTCGGTACACCAACTTCAAGTAAATACTTGCGCATGGCATCCGCTTCAGAAGTACTTTCGTCAGATCCTTTCCGCCGGAAACCACAAACTTAGGCTTCTGCCCTTCATCGGCCTGGCGATAATAGTGTAAAGCTTGATCTACCCGACTTTGGAGCAACGGCGTTACTCGGCCATTATGGATATAACTACCAAGAACAATCATGTAATCGGCCTTTTTCGTGGCAGGCAAAACTTGATATAAAAGTGAATAACCCAGATAACTAAGAAAAAACAGGAAGAAAGTATTGTAAATTAACAATCCCAGAACATAAGCAAAGAAAAGCAAGCGGCCATGGACTTCTCCAACTACAAAAAGTAAATAAAAGTCAATGCCCATCGTTACAGCCAAAAAGAGCGCTAATTTAGCAGTGAAGCTTTGACCTTCCTTATGGGAAATAATATTAGTATTACACACCAACCAAAAAAATGAGGAAGGCAATAACCACAATTGGTAATAAAATGACTAGAACGTTCATCACTGGTACCTGCTGGTCTAAAACATAGCCAGCCAGTTTCAGGTACAAAGCCATGACAGTCAGCAGCAAGGAAAAAATTAATAAACTCCCAACAATGAAGTTTCGCTTATCAATGGCAACAGCAACGATTGCAATGACGATAAGCGCTAATAATAAATAAATTAATGGTGTCAGCATTTCAGCCACCCTCTTTACACTTTTATTTCAATTATAACAGAAATCAATGCCAAAATAGAAAAAGCACCCGGAAAGCAGAATCCGGGTGCTTGGAGAGAAGAATAAATTAAGCAGAAATGTATTTTAAGCATAAGTTAACTTTAAGCGTTAGTTACTTCAGAACAACTTGCCAGCTAGTAGGCACTTCTAAAGTGTGTACTTCCTTGACCAAGTTATCTTCTTTATTTTGCTTGAACAACCACTTATAAGTGTCATTCTTGTAAACCCATTTCGTCGTCGTTGTCTTGACTTGAGCAGTTTGAATATCAGCCTTCTTATAAGTAGCTGACTGCTTAACTGCTTTCACAATGTCACTCGTATCAGGAACAAAGTGAGCAGATGCTTCCTTGTCCGCTTCTTGGTCTTTATAAACCAATACATAGTCATCAGTACCAATCTTCTTAGCAGCAACCATGCCAACAGGCATTTGAGCAGGTGCAGCAGAGTAAACTTCCTTTGTTGCGACTGTTGTTTCCTTCTTCATCCCGTAATGAGCGTCCATATTAGCAGCCAACAGACCGATTGAAGCAATCATTGCCAATGAGAAAATTGTTCCAAAAATAGCCTTCAAGACTTTTGATGGAATCAAAAACCAGCTAGCAGCAGTCAAGATAACAAAAAGCGGAATAATTACCAAAATCATGATTAAGCTTCCTCCTTCTTATCTTGCTTAACAAAGAATGCCAAGATGAAGCCCAACATGGCGAAACCAAGACTAATCATAAAGGCAATCTTGAAACCATCCAAAGAAGCATCCAACATCTTGCTTGCGTAACGCAATGGTTCTGTAACCTTCAGATGGGTACTTGGTGTATTGTTGTTGATTACGTTTTGGACAACTGATGTCAATAAAGCAACCACCACAGAGTTGGCCACCTGACGCAAGGTGTTATTAGCAGCAGTTCCATGAGATGCTTTTGCATCAGGCAAAGCGGCCATCGCATTGGTTGTCATTGGCATCATCGCCATGGCAATTCCGGCCATTCGAACACCATACAAGACAGTAATAATAATCGTTGGTGTTTCAGGAGTTAAGAACAAGAATGGGAAAGTTCCCAAACCAAGAATAGCAAAACCGACCATTCCCAAGACCCTTGCACCAACCTTGTTATACAAGGCGCCCGAGACGGCACTGAAGACCCCCATTAACAAGGCTCCCCAAAGCAAAGTTAATCCAGAATCAAATGCTGACAAGCCACGCACGTTTTGCAAGTACGTTGGCAACATCATTTCAACACCGAACATGGCCATCATCGCCAAAATTCCAACAACAGTTGGAATCGTGAAGTCCTTAGTCAAGAAAACCTTCACGTCCAAAAATGGATTCGACAATTTCAACTGACGCCAAACAAAGATTACGATAAGCAAAACACCGGCAAAAACTGGGACAAGGACGTTTGGCACATTACCCCAACCGTGTGAGCCAACATTGGTGAAGCCCCACAAGAAGAGACCAAAACCAATTGTTGAAAGAATTAATGATAAGAAATCAAGCTTAACCTTCTTAGTTGGCACAACATTTTTCATCAAAAATGGTGTCATAATCAGCGCAATCCCAGTGATAATCAAAGGAATTAAGAAAGTTGAGCGCCAACTATCAGACAAGGTGAAGGCTAAAATTGTATGATCTTGCTTCAAAATCCACCCTGACAAGGTTGGCCCAATGGCTGGAGCCATTCCGATGACTAATCCCATCGCACCCATGGCTGCGCCTCGCTCTTCGGGGGCATACATGTTCAAGATGACGATTTGCATCATTGGCATCATAATTCCAAAGGCCATGGCTGAAATAATTCGACCAATAATGAAAATCCACCAAGACCCACTATTTTCTGGTGTCCACATGGTTACCAGGACCCCAATAAAGAGTAATCCGTAGGCAATCATGTGTAAAACTTTAGTCGGAATTCGGTTAGCTAAGTAAGCTGACAGTGGCACCATCATCCCATTAAAGAGAAGGAACCATGTCGTTGCTTGTTGTGCTGTTGACAAGTTAATGTCGAAAGCTTTCATTAGAGAAGGAATGGCCGTCCCCAATGATGTCTGCATCAACGCACCGGCTGTCATGGCAATCATCATGACTACGACGACGAGTGTTCGATTGTAAGTTCGCTTGTTTGTTTGAACTGCTTCCATCGTTATTTCCTTTCGTGGTACAATGTGTACCAGTTACTTCATGGAACATAGTGTAACAGCTAGAATTAACTGAGTCAACCTGTTTCACTAAATTCTTTTATTTGCTATAATATTCTTAGAAATAAAGGAATTTAATCACAAAACGACACCTGTCGTGGAGGAAACCAGATGAAATTTGGCCAACAAGAAAATATCCGAGTTAAGCAACAAATTGTTGACGGTTTTTTTGAACAATTAAAAGAACAACCCCTTTCAGAAATCCGTGTTGCCCAGTTGATTAAGTCAGCTGGGGTTGCACGGGTGAGCTACTACCGCAACTTCGATAGTATTGAAGATATTCTGACCTTTTATTTAACCTGTTTGGTTGTTCAGCATCATCAGCAAGAAAAACAAAGTGCACCCTCTCATAATCACAGCCGGGAAACAATGAAAATTCACTTTACTGATTCTTTTGTGGCTTTTAAGAGTCAGGAAGAGCGCTTTATGCTGTTAATCGACCGGGGCCTTTCTAGCCATATTTATGAATTTTTTGTGAACTTTGGTGAAATCATCAAAGCTAAACACCCTGAAAAAAAGGATAGTTTTAATTATCAGCACATCTTTGTTTTCGGTGCTTCCTTCCACGTAATGATGGCCTGGTTACAAAATGGAGCCAAGGAAAGCCCCGAAGAAATGGCTGATTTTTTGGTCAATACGATGCCGGATAGTTTTTTCGACAACTAACAGCCCGTAAAAGAATGAACCGATACTTTTTAATAGAGGCCAACTTACTAAGAGTTTTGGCTTCTTTACGTCGTTTATCGACAAGAAACCACAAGAAAAGAACCTTGGAAGCTGAATACTAGTACTGAACTGATAGAACTACAATTGAAGAAACTTTGTGAAAAAAACTAGTTAATCAGAACCAAAAAAGAAATTTGCTAGTCGGGTTATTTTCAAATCTGTTCTCTCTGGTTGGTCACCAAAAAGTCCACTAGCATGTGACTCTTTGGTGGCGTTGCCCTCTCTTTCACCTATAAGGCCATTATTTCAAACAGCAAAATCCGGAACAGAAAAGGACTGGCGTTCATTAACGCCAGTCCTTCTTTTCATTTAGTCAATTGTCGCCGCGCACTTTTCAATATATGCTTGCCGGTCTTTTTGTGTCACTCCTGAATCCATGTGACCCAAAACATAAGCTTTGTTCAGCTTAATTCCTGTGTAAGAAAAAATTCCTAACTTATAACGGCTCACAATGTTACCAAACAGCTTGTAATACCAGCCACCAAAATTAGAACTTGTAAAGACGTCCGCCTTCTTGCCCGTTAGGTGCTTAACGATTTTCCCGTTACGACGGTTATAAGCAAAGCCAGGTGTGAAGACACGGTCAATCATCCCCTTCAAAACAGACGGTTCTGCTGACCACCAAATGGGGAAGAAGAAGGAAATCCGATCTGCCCAAGCAATTTTTTCTTGAACGAGCATCGGAAAACTTTCATCGTCCATATGCTGGCGGTAACCATAGCGTAGGACACAATCAAAATTAGCAGTTGCTAGGTCAACAACTTGAACGTCATGGCCTTTTTCTTTTGCCACCGCTGCGAAATTCATCGCATTAGCGTGGGTAAATGATTCTTGATCAGGGTGGCCCTGAATAACAAGCATTTTCATGTTATTTTTCCTTTTCGGTTCGAATACCCACTCGGATATTCGTTATTGCACCATATTTTTTTACATTATAGCACCTTTATCAGCAAACAATGTTTTATTAAAGACAACCATCACAGTCTCTTTCAGACTGATTTTTAAAAAATTTGGACTACACGGGCTTATCTTGACAATTTTTATTCGAAAGCCCATACTTCTTTATAAGAATACCGGAGGCGTAAAAATGACTCAAACATGGTTTTTCACCAACTTGACCCCCCTTGTTAGTGGCCGTTTGATGGCCGATGGAAAACAGCCATCTGCTTTCCATGTTTTTGCTATTTCAACTACAAAAAGTCTTTTAATGGTAGCTGTTGCCCTATTCTTATTTCCTGTTATGCAGCTTAATCAAGGCTCAATTGTGAGCTTTTTTATCGTTGTTAGAGACTGTCAATTTTTTTGATGGTTTTTTATTTTTTCATTTATCTAGTAACGGATTATAGTTCGTTGGCTATTTTAATCTTCACTTGATACTCACTTAATCTTGATATAGCGCTTTAGGCCTACACTAACTTTATTCGAACGAAGGAGGTCCTCGCTTTTGCGATTAAAAAGGATACACAAACTTGATTGGTACCTAGTCGGCATTCTGATTCTCAGCGCCATTTTATATGGTTGGGGTACCTGGGATGCAGGCAGTGCTAACAGTTTCTACACTGCAGCCATCACTTCCATGACAAAGTCATGGTCAAACTTCTGGTATGGGGCTTTTGACCCCGCCGGCTTCATTACGGTGGATAAGCCACCTGTAGCGCTTTGGTTCATGGCCATCTCTGCTAAGATTTTCGGTGTTCACGGCTGGTCCGTTGTCCTCCCAAGTGTCTTAGCAGGAATCGCCTCTGTTTACCTAATGTACCGTCTCTTAGAGCCAAAATTTGGCGTCTGGGCAGGACGAACAGCAGCGCTATTCATGACGTTGACGCCCACTGTTGTCGCCAATAGTCGGACAAACAACATGGATGCCATCTTAGTACTTTTCCTTCTGTTAGCAGTTTTCACCTTGCAAAAAACTGTTAATAAGAAGAATGTCTGGTTAGTCATGTTGAGCTTTGCTCTGATTGGTGTTTCCTTTAACATCAAGATGCTCCAAGCCTTCATGATTTTACCAGCCATGTTCGTCTACTACATCATCGCCATCAAGGTCCCTTGGAAAAAGAAGGTTGGCTGGTTAGGACTTGCAGTCGTTTCCCTTTCCGTCTTTACCTTGGCTTACCCAATGGCAGTTGATTCAGCAAGCAAGAGTTCACGTCCTTATATTGGTAGTTCTCAAACTAATTCCTTGATGGAATTAGCCTTTGGCTACAACGGGACACAACGTTTACTTGGGCAATCAACTGGTACTGGTGGGACATTCTCTGGTATGGGAACAAAGAAGACTTCAAAGTCTTCAAAATCAACCACTGGTGCTAATCAAATGGGCCAGGCTCCTACAACAGGAACCAATGGTCAAAATCAGACCGGCACACAAACCGGTCAGACCACTAATAGCAATACACCAACTGGTCAAGCACCAACAGGCCAAGCTGGTCAAGCTCCTACTGGTATGAACGGCCAAAAGCCAACCGGTAAGATGGGCAAGATGACCGGTCAACCTGGTGGTAAAACTGGCAAGCGTGGCGGCATGGGCGGTGCTGGAAGTGCCTTCGCCATCGGTTCTATCGGGCCATTCCGTCTCTTCCAATCCGATCTTGGTTCTCAAATTGGTTGGTATCTCCCATTAGCCTTCCTTGGCCTCATTGCTGGTTGGCTTGGCTTCCGCAAGCGCGGCAGCAAGTGGTACCACGTTACAAGTCAACAAGAAGAAGTTCTCCTGTGGGCCGGCTGGTTCGTCCCTGTTTACGGCTTCTTCTCAGTTGCTTCATTCTTCCACCCATACTACACCATCATGTTGGCACCAGCCATTGCTGCCTTAACGGCCATCGGTGTCGCTGCCGTTACCAAAATGATGAAGGTCAATGTCAACACTGAAGATGAAACCGTTGGCAAGACGCAACCATTTGTTGCCCGCATCATTCTTAGTGTAGCCGTGATTGCCACGCTCCTCCTACAAGCTTATTACGTTTCTTCTTATTATCCAGTGATTACTGGAATCCTGATTGTCTTGGCCCTTGGCCTTGGTGTCTGGTGGCTCTTCCCACAAAAAACAGCAATCAAAGCAAAAGTGATTGCCACAGCTGTTTCAGTCTTGGCGATGGGTGCCTTCTGGGCTTCCACACCAACTATCACCCATACTTCAGCAGCCATTCCAGCTGCTGGTCCATCACTCTTCAGTCGTGGCGGTACCGATATGGGTGGTACTGTCAACAAAAAGCTCTTAGCCTACACTGAAAAGCACCAAGGTTCTGCTAAGTACCTTTTTGCCACAACTGATTCAAACTCCGCTTCCGGTTACATTATCAAATCAGGGAAGGCTGTCATGGCCCTTGGAGGTTACAATGGTACTGATCCAACTATGACCTTTAAGCAATTTAAGCAGCTTGTCAAGGACGGCAAGTTGAAGTACTTCGTCCTTGGTTCCCGTAGTAAGAGTTCTGATGGCCAAATTAAGAAAATTCTGGCCTGGGTAAAAGCAAAGGGTACAGTTGTCAACTATGACTCAAGTTCAAAGTCTAAAACGACAACTACTAACCAAGCAACAACAGCAACCACTACAACAACGACAACTGCTGGCGGTTCACCTACAGCCCGCATGACAGCCGGTGGTCCAACAGGAATGGGTGGCTCCTCAAGCTCTACCTTGTACGATTTGTCCTCAATTTATTAAGACGAAAGGAGTCCAATTATGTTGACACGTTCAAAAATCCCACGATTAGGGTTAATCCTACCAGCTTATAATGAAGAAGAAGTTCTTCCTACCACGTTGAACGTCCTCCAAGGGATTAAAGCAAGCTTGGTTAATCAGATGCTTGTCAGCGAAGATAGCTTCATTATGATTGTTGATGATGGTTCAGCGGATAAGACCTGGTCAATTATTCAACAGCAAGAACGACAAAATTCCGATATTATCGGTGTCAAGTTGTCTAAAAACTTTGGTCACCAACCAGCCCTGTTGGCCGGTATGACGGAAAGTAGCAAGCTGGCAGATATCATGATTACCCTTGATGCCGACATGCAGGACAATCCGGACGTTATTAAACAAATGGTCGAAAAGTATTTAGAAGGCAATGAAGTCGTCTATGCTGTACGCTCCAGTCGCGAAACCGATACTTGGTTCAAGCGTAATTCAGCTCTAGCTTTCTACAAGCTGGCTGGTTGGTTAGGGGTCAAAATGGTCCCCAACCATGCTGATTTCCGCTTAATGAGTAAAGTTGCCGTGAAGGCCCTCCTCAAAATGCCAGAACGCAACGTCTTTCTCAGGGCAATGGTTCCCTTGGTTGGGTTCCAGTCTGCTAAGGTCTACTACGAGCGTGGTGAGCGTCAAGCCGGTAAGTCTAAATATCCACTAAAAAAGATGTTCTCCTTTGCCATTGATGGGATCACAAGTTTTAGTATCCAACCAATTCGCTTACTGCTGCACCTAGGAATTCTCGTCATCGGAATTGCTGGCATCGAAATTGCTTATACGGTTTTTGAAAAAGTCGTCGGCAATCCAACAGCTGGCTGGTCATCATTAATGATTTCCATCTGGTTGCTCGGTGGTTTGAACCTAATTGCTTTGGGTGTTGTCGGTACCTATATTGGTAAAATCTTTACCGAGGTCAAGCACCGGCCACTTTTCCAGATTGAGCGTGAGGATGGCTACCCGGTGGCAGAAGAAAAACTGACAAAAGTCAGTCCAATGCCACAATCAGAAGAAACTGAAAACTATGAAACTGATTACCAGGTTGTCCACCAAGTGATTAGTCGCTAAGCAATTAGTTAACCTTGACTGGGATTAATCAATAAATATCCCCCTCAAAAGGATGCTGCTAACTCCATTGTTAGTGGCATTCTTTTTTGTTTTTTGGAGAATCTCATGCCAATTGATTTTAATTTTTGAACGTCCTTGATGAGCGACTAATGAAATTAGTAACGCTCTACCACGACAAGGATGCAAAAGCCTGCATTAAGAAATCAAGGGTGCCAGAGTCAGGGCTAACAAGCCTGTAAGCAATCAAACAGTCAAACAGACTAAAACTTCATCATCGATAAAAAAGCAGGTTTCATACCCAAATTGGGATCTGAAACCTGCTTTTTTAGTTAACAACGTGGATATTCGTTGGCTGATCAATCCTGATTTTTGGATGTTGTCGCAGATAATCAACAATCAGCTGAGCAACGTCCGTTTGCCCCTCACGGACAACTTGATTACGGTTAAAAATACTATTGCCAGCTCCACCAGCGCGATAATTGTTCACCACGACCTCGTATTTTGCTTCTGGTTGGATGGCTTGCCCGCCGACCATCACAGCGCTAATTCGCTGGCCACGTGGCTTTTTTACATCCAACTTATACGCGACCCCACTCCAAATATCCTCATTAAAATGAGCTGGCTTTGGATAAAGATAGTCTAAGCTAACCATTGGCTGACCATCCTGCCAATCAAAATAATTAGCGTTCTGTTCCAAAGCCAACACAAGTTCTGCTCCCGTTAGCGCAACAACCGCCAGAGTATTTCGGTAGATATAATTAGTCATCACATCTCGAATCGTGACCGTATTATCAAAGCCCCGCATTTCATCATTAAAAATGGCATTAGCAGAAATTTTTGCTCCAGTTGCAGCCATCTGAACCCGGTTAATCAACTCCGTAAAGGGATGGCCATGGAGACGAGCGGAAAAATGATCCGTGATCCGCATGTTATCCCCAACATGGCCAACGGGTTCGTCCAACCACTGATTGACCCGGTTCAACAATGGCTCTGCTAGCGCCATAATCGCCAAGTTTTCACCAGCCGTTGCCGTTGCAATCGTTTTTGCTGCAACCTGTTGATCGGACAAGGTGATTACCCCAACATGGTCGCCACGATAGCCAGGCTGTGTGATTGGCTTACCATTAACAACTTCTGCTAGTGTGCGGTGCTGGTGCCCCGTCACCAGTGCATCAACCCCTTCAATCGTCAATAAATCAGTTCCCTGATTTTCCTGAGTGAGCGGTTCCAGGGCTTGCCCTGTTTTTAAATCACGATTAAAACCGCCATGATAAGCAACCACGATTTTGTCCACTTGGAAGCGGAGATCAGCAACCAGGTTTGAAACAATCTTGACCGGATCTTGAAAAAGCAAGCCCTTGATGTTTTCAGGTTTTTCCCAATGGGGAATGTACTGGGTGGTGACTCCAATGACTGCCACCTTCAAGCCACCTTTTTCAAAGATTTGGTATGGACGCCCAATAAAAGGATTCTTCGTGTCTTTATCCAAGATATTCGCATTTAAGAGCGTCTGATCATCATGCAAAACTTCTTCTAAGTAGGTCCGACCATAGTTAAATTCATGATTACCCAAAATGCGAACTTCGTAACCAACCGTTGCCACTAAATTCCGGTACAGGCTTCCCTCTGCACTCGCCTGTTTTTCAACATAGTCGGTTAGCGGGGAACCTTGGATAAAATCACCGTTTTCGATGGTAATCACCAGGTCCTCGGTCGCTGCTTGCTTTTCTTGTTCGACAACCGTCGCTGCTCGAGCTAAGCCAAAGCCATTATTTTGCAATGGCCGACGGAAGTCGTCACCCGTAAAATACCCGTGCACATCGGAAGTCGATAAAATTTTAACCTGCACCATTATTACCCCTTTTGACCAAAGAAAGGGAGAGATGACCAGCATATCCCCTTATAAAATGTTATTTTTTTATACAAAGCGCTTCCGGATCTGGCCGGAAATAAAGTCAATGACCGTCACCATGACCACAATGCCAATCAAAATAATACCCACGCGTGGCCATGACCGTGTTGATAAGGCAAAAATCAATGGTGCCCCAACACCACCAGCACCAACAATTCCCAAAATAGAAGCCGATCGAACAGAAATTTCAAAACGGTAGAGCGTATAATTCATAAACTCTGGTAAAACTGCTGGGAAGGTGGCCATTGACAAGCCATCTAAAGAAGATCCACCAGCTGCTGCAATGGCCTCATTTGGGCCACGGTCGATATTTTCAATCGCTTCAGCAAATAGCTTCCCCATCATGCCAACGGAATGGAAACCAAGGGCCAAAACCCCGGCATAGGCCCCAGGACCAACGGCCTTCGTGAACATAATTGCCAACACAAGTTCTGGAAAAACACGAATCACCGTTAACAACAATTTTCCGGAAGCTGATTTGGCTGAGAAAAAATTTTTCTTCGTTTTTGCAGCCCAAAAAGCCAGAGGAACCGCCAAAACAGCCGAAATAAAGGTCCCCAAAAAGGCAATGGCCAAGGTTTCGAGTAAGGCTGTCAGCAGATCCTCCCCGTCGCCTGAATAAACATAGGACCAATCAGGGTGAATGATTCCATTAACAATTGACCCTAAAACCTGACCGGCAGTACTTTTAATGCCATTAATTGGAACACCTGAAAAGCCCCAAGCAAAAATGGCGATTACCAGGGCTCCAATCACCCACGGTTGAATCTTTTGCCAGCTACTTCTTTTTTCAATCATTAAGCCAACGCCTCCCGCAACTGATTTGAAATGGTGTCAACAATGACCACCACCACTAAAATCGATAAAATCACCACAGCAGTCCGATCATAACGGAACATCTCCAAGGTAGTATTCAAATAAAGTCCAATTCCCCCGGCACCCAAATACCCCAGAACCGTTGAGGCGCGAACATTAATTTCAAGCGTATAGAGGAAGAAACTCAAAAACTGATTAAAGACCTGTGGAACAACTGCAAAGACAATGATTTGAACACTATTGGCACCGGCCGCCTTCATTGCATCCAGTGGTCCTTCATCGATTGTTTCAATTGCTTCGTATAATAGCTTAAAGACCATTCCAAAAGAGAAGACCGCTAAAGCACAGACCCCGGAAAAAGCCCCAATACCAACAACCGCAACAAACAAGGCGGCTAACAGCATTTCTGGCAGTGACCGGGTCAGATTCATCAAAAAACGTACCAGACCACGAACATAGGGATTTTTAACAATATTACCTGCTGCTAATAGTGAGACTGGAATGGCAGCCACACCACCAATCAAGGTTCCAACTAGCGCCATCTGAATCGTTTGCGCAATCGGTGATAAAATGGCCGGCAAGTAAGACCAATCCGGGTTCGACATCTTGACCCACAAATCAAAGAACTGATCCCAGGAAAAATTTTGTCCTGCCCCCGTCATCATCCCCGATAGCAAGGTCAACAGGATAAAAAGGATGAACAAACTAAAACCAACAAGGTGCCATTCCTTTGCAAAACTGCGTTTTGGTAAGTTCTCCATCATCGGTCACCCACTTCTGCATAAATCTTTTGAAAATCAGAAGCCTGAACTTCGGCGATTGGCTTATCATAGACTAATTTTCCAGCCTTTAAACCAACAATCCGAGTGGCATAATCCATGGCTAACTCCATCGAGTGCAAGTTAGCCACAATCGTCAAACCATCCTCTTCGTTTAACCGCTTCAAGTCATCCATCACGACTTTTGTGGTCTTAGGATCCAAACCAGATACTGGTTCATCAGCTAAGAATACAGCCGGTTCCTGCATCAAAGCACGCGCAATGCCCACTCGCTGCTGCTGGCCACCAGATAAGTCACGTGCCTTCATATAATACTTATCGAGCAAGTTAACTCGTTTTAAACTTTTGACGGCTCGATCCTGGTCTTCCCTAGTAAAGAGCCCCAAAGTCGATTGCCAAGTTCGATAGTAACCAACCCGTCCAGAAAGGACATTGCGAGCAACCGTTGACCGCTTGACTAAGTTATAGTTTTGAAAAATCATGGCAATATTGCGCCTTAGAGTCCGCAATTCTTTACCGGCTGCCTTAGTAATTTCTTCACCATCAATCAAGATATGGCCATCTGTCACGTCATGTAAGCGATTGATCGCCCGTAATAGCGTTGATTTGCCGGCTCCTGACAGACCAACAATGACCACAAACTCGCTCGCTTCAATATCAAGATTAATATTATCTAGGCCAACAACTCCATTAGGGTACACCTTGGAAACGCCTTCTACTTTAATCGTGCCCTTTTTTGACATGTAAACTTCCTTTTTCTGTCTTGCAACAAGTTCTAATTCGTATATAAAAAGGTCGCCACCATCCAAGATGGCGGCGACCTTTCTTCACAAAATCATTTTACTTAATTTTGTTCATCGTCTGATCATAACTGCGGATGTCATCAAAGTTTGAATCCTTTGAGTCGGTCACACCGGCCCATGAATAAACATCGTTAAAGACTTTCTTTCCTTCGTCCGTCTTTAAAACCGCAATAATCGCAGCCTTAATCTTGTCTGAATCAGAGCTTGAAATATCCTTACGCAAAGTAATGGTATCGTTTGGAATACCCTTTGTGTAGTAAAGAACACGTGTGTTCTTAAAGACGTCTGGCTGATCCTTCTTGACCACATTTCGTGCGTCATCGAAGATAAAGGCAGCGTCAGTGTCCCCGTTCAATACAGACATTACACCTTGATCATGTCCCTTGACTTGAACAAGTGTTGAATCTTTGACAACGTTAACACCCTTCTTATAAAGCTCAACTGTTGGGTAAATGTACCCAGCTGATGAGGTAGCACCCTGGACAGCAATCTTCTTCCCCTTCAAATCATTGATTGACTTGATTGGTGAATCTGCCTTAACCAGAACCATTGACTTGTAACTATTAACTAACTTATCAGTTGTTGCACCAGTGTTGTCATCCTTCATGCCCAAGCGTGTTGATTGCAAGATAACTTTTGCACCATACTGCTTGTGAACTATAACATAACCATCAGGTGGCAAGAAGCCCATGTCCACCTTCTTTGAACCCATTGCTTCAATCACGGTGTTGTAATCCGTCGAGATTGAAACGTGAACCGGAATACCCAACTGCTTGCTAAGCAAGGTTTCCAATGGCTTAGCCTTAGCCAAAATGGTATCCGCCTGTGATGAAGGAACAAACTGAATGTTTAATTCCTTCAAAGACATCTTTTTGCTACTGCTTGATGAGTCAGTCGATGAATCCGAATGCTTTGAACCCGTAAAGGCAAAGAATCCTCCAATGACGACCACTAAGACAGCAATTGCTGCAATGATCTTCTTCGTAGCGCTATTCTGCATGATGCGATTCTCACTCCTCTATTCCCATAGGTGCTGATAAACTATGCAACTGCTTGATTGTGTGTTGACGATTAAGTAACTGAGCAAAAACTCAAATCTGCTTGTCCGCAACACTTAAATTATCACGTAGATTAAATGAATATTCAAGTAAATTTACCTCAAAAACAAGAATATTTTTTTGTTTTTTCTTGTTATTTTAATTACAAAGACAACTATTGTCTGAAAAATCCGAATATTCATGAAAATAAAATCAATGACTGTGACCATAACCACAATTCCAATCAAAATCATCCCTACCCGTGGCCAGGATCTAGTCGAGAGAGCAAAAATCAGTGGTCCCCCTACCCCACCAGCACCGACAATTCCCAAAACCGAGGCGGAGCGAACGGCAATTTCAAACCGGTAGAGCGTATAATTCATGAACTCCGGTAAAACCGCTGGGAAAGTGGCCATGGTTAGGCCATTAAGGCTCGAACAAACAAAAAAGCGCACTTTTAAATGCGTTTCACAACCTGCATGCTTATAAGCACGATAGCTGATTATCTAAACCCGTTCCCGTTTCGGCATTGAATTCTGACAATATAACAATATCCGCTACCCTTTGCAATTCTTGCATATTTTGGACAAAATAAAAACGGCTATAAAAGCCGTCACATTGCTGCGGTGCAAGTGTTTTTTATCCTCTACTTTTATTGATTGTCAGTGACGTTCAGTGACGGTCAAAAAAACAAAATAGCTTAAAACTGGGATTTTTGACGTCTCTTGACGTCTCCTGATAGTACTAATGGACTCGAGGGGAGTCGAACCCCTGTCCAAACCGCCCGCCACACTAGCGTCTACATTCATAGGGCAATGATTGTTACCACAGCCAAAGCAGTCATTGTCCAGAACTTGACTCTGACTGGGAACCTAATTGATTTAAACTTAATCGTGCAGGCATCACCATTAAGCCGATCTGACCATTTATTAAACCAAGACCACCATGTCAGCATAACCATCTTGGCTACGAATCACTGGTTTTTAGGCAGCGACAGCGTAAGAGTTATTGTTTTTTGCAGTTAAATGTCTGCCCGCTTTACGCCCGGATGGCGGAATGCAGCTAATGCTCGTAACAGCCTGTCGAATTCCAAGACGAGCCCAAAACAAAAAGCCGAGGAAATCCCTCAGCTTTCATTATAACAAAAACTTCATTGCATATCAGTCAATTCCGTTTTTCTTGTTGCGCTTCATCAATAAAATCAGTCCAAAGGTAGCTGAAATCAAGCCAATTTCGAGTGCTTTTTGGCTTGTTGACTTTGCTTGATGACGACCTGTTTGTGGTAATACGCTAGTCGTTTGCGATGTGGCATTTACCTGACTACCAGCTTCGTAGCCCTGGTTTGATGTTCCACCAATCAAGTTTCGTCTCAAATCTTGATTCACTAACTGACTGGCACTATTTGTCGTCATTCCAGTGCTTGAATCCTGGTTAGCATTTGAAGCAGGGGCAACATTAGCAGCCACTGTAATCGTGACTGTCTGGGTAAAGACATTTCCACTGCCATCCGTATAGGTATAAGTGACTGGATATGATCCCGGTGTCTGCGTATCAACATTGCCGCTAACCGTGACCTTACTCAAGTCCACTGGTTGGCCATTTTCATCAGTGGCACCTGTGAAGTTATCTCCTGGCGTCCACTTGGTATTTGGTCCAGCAACCACTGTACTATTCTTGGCTGTTATCTCGCCTTGGCTAGCAATGACCGTCACGTTCGCTGTACTCGAGACAATGTTGCCGGCTGAATCGTGATAACTATAGGTTACCGAATAGATGTTTGGTTTTCCAGTATTAACACCACCATGAACGCCGATATGGTTACCATAGCTAATCGATTGTCCATTTTCATCCTGAGTAGCGACGAAGTTATCCTCCGGACTCCACTTGGTCTTTGGTCCAGCAACCAATGTGCTGTCCTGTGACTGAATTTTAGCTTGGCTAGCAACAACTGTTACAGTTGCCGGTTGGGTAACAACATTTCCTTGCCCGTCCGTATAGGAATACGTAATCGTATAGGTACCGACCGTCGACGGTTGAACCTGACCAGCCACTGAAACCTGAATAGCACTGATTGGCTGGCCGTTTTCATCCGTTGCCTTGGTCAAAGTGTCCTGCGTTGACCAGTGGCTCTGTGGCCCAGCAATAATCGTTTCATCTTTGGTGACAATTGTTGCTTGACTAGGAACAACATCAACCTCCGTGGTCTTGGTATAAGTATTACCACGACCATCAGTATAAGAGTAGGTCAGTGGGTACGTCCCCACCTGATTAGGGTTTACCGTTCCAGTCACGGTTATCTGATTAATATTAATTGGATGACCATATTCATCGGTAGCGCTTTGCAAATTTTCTTGCTTGTACCACTGGTTTTGAGGACCCGCCACTAACTTAACCGTTTGAGTCGTTAAGCTTCCTTGACTAGGCACAACCGTAATCGTAGCCGGTTTTGAAACGGTATTTCGCTGATCATCAGTATAAGAATAGGTCACCGTATAAGTTCCCGGTACTTGGGTATTCACACTACCAGAAACCTTCGCCTGATTAGGATTAATACTATTGCCATATTCATCTTGCAAATCAGCAATATTATCCTTAGAAGACCATTGTGTGTTTGGACCGGCAATTAGCGTGCTATTTTCTGGAACAACATTAGCCTTGCTGCTAACTACTGTCACTGTTGCTGTTGCAGTATTTCCTGAGCGGTCAGTATAAGTATAAGTAACTGGGTACTTGCCAGCTTGATTCGTATCCACATTGCCAGAAACGGCTAGCTGACTCAAATCAATGGTATTACCACTTTCATCTGTTGCTGAAACAAAATTATCCTTGGAATGCTATTGCGTATTTGGTCCAGCAACCAAAGTACTATCCTTGGTGACTACACCATTTTTACTAGAAACAACCGTTACATTAATTGTTTTCGCATAGGAATTTCCTTGACTATCGGTGTAAGTATAAGTAATTGGATAAACTCCTGGCGTCTGAGCGTCGACATTGCCTGTCGTTTGAACTTGGGAAAAATCAACCTGCTGGCCTGTGTCGTCCGTGGCTGTCAAGAAGTTATCTTTTGCTGACCATTGCACGTTTGGACCGGCAACAACCGTACTATCCTGCGCATTAACACTAGCCTGACTGGCGACAACAGTCACAGTGGCAGGGGTACTGTGATAGTATCCTTGCTGGTCAACATAGCTAGAGGTGACTTGGTAGTTACCTGGTTGTTGTGGATTAACATTGCCAGAAACCTGTACTTGGTTAATTGCTAGTGGATTACCATTAGCATCTGTCGCCGTTTGTAAATTATCACTTGGCTTCCAAGTTGTCTTTGGCCCTGCAATCAAGGTACTGTTTTGTCCCTGAAGCTGTGTTTGATTATCCTTAACGGTCACGTTCGCGACAACCTTGAAGGACTTTCCTTGGCCATCCGTATAACTATAAGTGACAGGATAGGTACCAGCTTTGCTGGTATCTACATTACCAGAAATACTGATTTTACTAATATCAACTGGATGACCATATTCATCAGTGGCAGCCGTTAAATTGTCCGCCGGTTTCCAGCTATCATTAACAAAAATTGTGCTATCCTTTACAGTCAAAGCGCTTTGACTATTAATGACAGTGACATTTACTTGCTGTGTATGTTGGTTACCGCTAGCATCCGTATAGCTATAAGTAACAGGATATGTCCCTGGGGTGCTAGTATCAACATTACCGGAAACCTGAACCTGACTTAAATCAAGAATATTCCCATTTTCATCGGTAGCACTGGTAATGTTTGCACTGGGATTCCACTTTGTATTGACAACTAAGGTACTGTCCTTGGCTTGCAGACTACTTTTACTTGGAACAACGGTAACAGTAACCGTCTTGGTAATCGTTTTGCCAGCAGTATCGGTATAAGTATAGTTAATTGGATAAGAACCCGGAATCGTCGTTTGCACTGAACCACTGACTTGTACCTTACTTAAGTCAACACCTGAGTCATTTTGGTCCACGGCACTTAAGAAGTTTTGGCTAGGAGACCATTGGGCGCTAGGGCCGGCAACAATCGTACTATCCTGTGCATTCAAGGTCGTTTGCCCACTATTCTTATCATAAACAACATTGTAAACCAGCTGACCCGAATCATTGTTAACCATCAATGACGAAAAATAAGTGGATTGATTACTTTCGACCGTATAGCCAGGAATCGTTGGTGCAGTGACTGAGACAAAATTATTACTGTTTACCCCACTGGCCAACTGCCAATCAGTATAAGTTGGTTGGTTGTTAACCAAGGTTCCCTGCCGCCGATAAATGGCAGACTGAACCGTTGAGGCCGCATTTTTATTACCATTTTGATCGACATAGTTGATGGTCCGCGAAACCGTGTTATTTTGTACTGGAGCAAAAGTAAATGAATCGACTGAAACCGTTTGTAAGTTGCTATATGCACCAGTTGATCCTCCAATTGTTAGAGCCAATGAATATTGGAAATCAGTAACTGGAATGGTAAATGTGTGTCCCAAGTACGTCAGTCCCAATGGTGGAAGGCAATCCCAATGCCATCGGCTCCAGCATAATTCTGTAATTTGCTGCCGAGGTTAATCGTTCCGTGTAATTCAAAGGCATCATTAGCATTAATCCTAGTATTCAGACTGATATTTCCCTTGAGTTCACCTTGGTCAGTCGTTAAAGTCGTAGTATTTGTGTCAGCATCATAGGTTGCCGAGCCGTTTAATTTAAACCACTGCAAAAAATTATTCTTGGTAACCGTAACTGATAAATTATCATCGGTCACTGGTTGACTCGTGCCCAACGCAGCATCACTGGCATCGCGGAAGTCCAAGGTTGACTGTGTTTGGCTACTCTGGCTACTATTTGAAGCAGCGGTACTGCCTTCCTGTTGAGTTTGTGACTGAGTGGTACTTTCACTAGTAGCGCTACTAGTGTCCTGCCCCTGACCACTGCCCGTTGCCGAAGTGTCATTATTGTTTGTATTTTCTTGTATACTGGCACTTTGTGAAACAGTATTTTGACTCGTTGTACTTTGTGGATTCAATCCCTGAGCAACCGCACTTTGACTGTCTGTACTAGCAGTACTCTCCACCTGTGAACTGGCAGTCTGACTCTGTTGAGCAGTTGAGTCACTTGTATTCTCTGTATCGACAGATTTCGTTGCTGTTTGCGAACTAGAAACATCATCGGCTTGAGCCTGCTGGTGAACACCTGCGATGGCAAACATCCTAGCACCTGCTAAAGCTGTTACCCATAATTTTTTAGCCTTATATAATTTGTATGTTTGTTGTTCATAGTCCATTCTCCTCTATGAAAAAATAATAACATTTCTATCTATTGATTTTAATTATATTTCTTTTTGATTACTTTAATAAAAATAATTTTATTAAATTTCCAGTGAAAAATACACTTTGTTTCTGACCGCATCACCTTTAATCAACAAATCTACCAGACATTAATAAAAAAAGCCCAATACTATAAAGTATCAGGCTGATAATTATAAAAACGCTGGACCTGTCCTCAAACTGGACGTCGACTTCCTTGGCGAGATCATTTTTTCATGATCCACATCCACATTTTATTTTTGCTTTAAAAGGACCGAAAACGCTGCCGTCGTTGTTGAATCAGCTCATCATCAGACAGTGTCTGTAATTCTTGAATTTCACTCGACAGCTTTTCCTTCATGCCATTAAAAATTTTACTATGATTATGTCCTTCAGGAATAACCAGGTCAATCACGTTTTTCTTCAGCAAATCAGCGGCAGTTAAGCCCATAATGTTAGCAGCTTCGTCGGCTCGCTTGGCGTCCTTCCACAAAATCGAAGCAAAGCCTTCAGGTGACAAAATTGAGTATGTTGCATTTTCAAACATCCACACCTGATCAGCTGTGGCCAATGCCAAGGCACCACCCGAACCACCTTCACCATAAATAATGGAAATGATCGGAACTGGCAACTTCATTGACTTCAGAATTGACTGAGCAATGGCTTCGCCTTGGCCCAAGGCTTCAGCATCCTTACCGGGAAAGGCACCAGGTGTATTCACAAAGGTCACAATTGGCCGGTGAAACTTTGCTGCTTGTTCCATCAAGCGTTGGGCTTTTCGGTAACCCCAGGGCTGTGGTGATCCATTGCGTTTAGACAACTTATCATTAATGTCCGTACCCTTATCGATCGCAATCACAGTGACAGGTTGACCGTTTAATCGTGCCAAACCACCGATAACTGATTTGTCATCGCCATAAAAACGGTCGCCATGTAATTCAATGAAATCATCAAAGATACCATTAATCAATTCGCGCGCCATAAAGCGGTCCTCGCGAGACTTTTTCACCACTTCAGCTGGGTCGATTTCTTTTTTAAACAATGTCTTAATAAATTCGAACATTATTCAGCCTCCTGTTGGTGTGATGACACAATATCAGCAATCATGTCAGCCATCTCTTGGCGAGGAACAATCTTATCAACAAAACCGTTCTCCAAAAGGGTTTCCACTCGCTGGAAATCCTTTGGTAACTTTTCATGAATCGTTGATTCGATAACGCGAGCGCCAGCGAAACCAACCAATGCGTGTGGTTCAGCCAACGTAACGTCACCCTGCATTGCAAAGGAAGCAGTCACCCCACCGGTTGTTGGGTCTGTCAGCACAACTAAATACAACAAGCCCGCTTCTTGGTGTGCGGCAACTGCAGCTGATACCTTGGCCATCTGCATCAAGGAATTGATTCCTTCTTGCATTCGCGCTCCACCAGAGGCGGTAAACATCACAACTGGCAAACGATTCTCTGTGGCGTATTCGAAGAGGCGCGTAATCTTTTCACCAGTCATTGAGCCCAGTGACGCCATCATAAAGTAAGCATCCATGATACCCAAGGCAACCTTTTCGCCTTCAATAGTGGCTGTACCAGTCAAAACAGACTCGTTCATCTCAGTCTGCTTCTTAGCCCGCGCTAATTTTTCCTCATAGCCAGGAAAATCAGAATGATCAATCGTCAAATCAGCGTTGATTTCGACAAAGTCTTCCGTCAATAAAGCAACCCGTTCGTGTGCCTGCAAACGGAAGCCATAGTCGCACTTTGGACAAACACGGTATGGTCCCAACTCCTTGTTATAAATCTGTTCGCCACAGTATGGGCATGCCAGAAAGAGACCATCAGGAATCCGATCCTTAATAGCATCCGTCACCTTAATCTTATTTTGTTCAGGTTTTTTTGAATTAAATAAATCCATAATCTTTTGGGCTCTGCCCTCTCCCCTCATCACTGTTTGGGTCTAAAGTTTCTTAAGCAAGTGAAAGCCGCTCAAAGGCGGCTTTCATCAAGAAATTTTATTTACCAGCCCGTTCAGCCTGTTTTTCTTCCCACTTTGGCATAAATGTATCTTCAAGGTACTTCGTTCCAAAGTTATCTGTCAAAACGTTTTCATCCAACAACAATGCCTTTTGGAAAGACTGTGATGTCGAAACGCCCACTAAGGAAGTTTCATCAACCATTCGTTCCAATTTAGCTAATGCTTCCCCTCGAGTTTCATCATGAGCAATCAGCTTTGCAATCATTGAATCATAGAAAGGCTGGATTGTATCACCATTATAAAGGGCTGAATCGATTCGAACCCCTGGTCCACCGGTTGGCAAGAAGACAAAGTCAACCTTCCCAGCACTAGGGGCAAAATTAGCTTCTGGCTTTTCAGCCGTCAAACGCATTTCAACGGCATGGCCGCTAATTTGAATGTCAGCTTGCTTTAACTTCAATTCGTCACCAGCAGCAACTTCGACCTGCAAGCGAACCAGATCCAAGCCCGTCACCATTTCAGTTACTGGATGCTCAACCTGAATACGAGTATTCATTTCCATGAAGTAGAACTTACCTTCTTGGTCTTGCAAGAATTCAATCGTTCCAGTATTTTCATAGTCAATCGCGTTCACGGCCTTTGTAACAATATCCATCAACTCTTCACGCATTGTTGGTGTTACAGAAGCGGCTGGTGATTCTTCCATCACCTTTTGGTTACGACGTTGCAAAGAACAGTTTCGTTCTGGCAAGCAAATCACGTTGCCAAATTGGTCGCGAATCACTTGCATTTCGATATGGCGGACATCCGTCATCACCTTTTCGATGTACATATGATCATCGCCATAGGACAACTGAGCTTCACTTTGGGCATTAACAAAGTTTTCTGCCAGTTCACCTTCTGAGTAAACAAAGCGCATTCCTTTACCACCACCACCAGCAGCAGCCTTCAGCAACAATGGGAATCCCGTCTTTTTCGAAACCGCAATGGCTTCATCGACATTATGGATATAGCCATCTGATCCAGGAATTACCGGAACACCTGCCTTGGTCATTTCTGCGCGGGCATGTTCTTTATTTCCCATCAAATCGATTGTTTCAGGGCGAGGACCAATCCATTTAATGTTGACATCACCGACCATTTCGGCAAATAGGGCATTTTCTGATAAAAACCCATAACCTGGGTGGATTGCTTCAGCACCCGTTAACAAGGCGGCCGTCACAACATTTTTCATGTTTAGGTAAGAATCAGCAGGCTTTGGGCCACCAACACAGATGGCCTCGTCTGCTACTTGAACGTGCAAAGAACCCTTATCAGCCGTTGAATAAATCGCAACCGTTTGGATGCCCATTTCCTTCAACGTCCGGATAATCCGCACGGCGATTTCGCCACGATTGGCTACCAATACTTTTTTAAACATCTTATTCTCCAACAATAAAGGTCAATTCAGCAGTTGTTGCCTTCTTACCGTTCACCCAGGCAATTCCTTTTCCTGAACCAACCGGGCCACGCAAACGATCCAAAATGACTTCTAAGCGCAATTGGTCACCAGGACGAACCATTTGACGGTAACGAGCCTTCTTAATCCCACCAAAATAAGCTGTCTTACCCTTGAACTCAGGCATTGAAAGCAAGGCAACAGCACCAGCTTGGGCCAATGCTTCAACTGTCAAAGCCCCTGGGAAAGTTGGGTTACCAGGGAAGTGTCCTTGGAAAATTTCTTCGTTAATTGAAATATTCTTGATGGCCACGCAACGCTCACCAGGTACTAATTCCTCAACCGTATCCAACATCAACATTGGGTAACGATGTGGAAGAATTTCTTGAATTTCCTTTGTGTTCAATTGAGTCATAGCTCTTCTCCTTTTAGCTGTCTATGTATATCCAAGCAACGCTTGGACAAGACGATCGGCCGAAATTGCCGTCTAATCTCTTAATCAGTTGTGACACGATAAAGTGACTTATCAAAGTCAACCACTTCTTCGTTATCAACCAAAACTTCAGCAATAGTACCAGAAACATCTGACTTGATTTCAGTCATCAACTTCATGGCTTCAATAATGGCAACTGTTTCGCCCTTTTCGACGTGGTCGCCAACACTCTTAAAGTTTGGTTCACCTGGCTTTGGTTGGAGATAAACCGTTCCGACCATTGGTGCCTTGATTTCTTTTCCAGCAGCTGCGGGTGCAGCTACTTCAGGTGCAGTAACTGGAGCTGTTGGTGTCTGGTTCACATCAGACTGTGCTGCTGGTGCACTCGGTGCTACTGGAGCTGGAACGTTGCCGCCTTGAACCTGCTCGTTCTTAGACAAGTGCAATGAAAATTCACCATCTTGGATATAAACATCGCGCAGAGTAGACTTTTCCAAGTCCTCCATCAATTCACGAATTTCTTTGACATTTAAATTCATTATTGAACTTCCCTCTTACCACTTCTTAAAGACAACAGCTGCGTTATGGCCACCAAAACCGTAGTTAGCAGACAAAACATATTCAGGAGCCGTATTCTTGTTCGATTCGTTCACCAAGTTAACCAACTTTGTGTGCTCATCTGGCTCAACAAATCCAACGTTAACTGGCAATTGACCGCGGTCGATGGCACCAACAGAGGCAACAGCTTCAATAGCACCAGCGGCACCCAAAAGGTGACCGGTCATTCCCTTGGTTGATGAAACCAAGACAGAATTTGGACCAAAAACAGAAGCAACAGCCTCGGCTTCACCTGAGTCGTTCGCACCGGTAGCAGTACCGTGGGCATTCAAATAAGTGATGTCTTCTGGCTTGATATCGGCGTCCTTCAAGGCTGCCTTCATTGCCCGAGCGGCTCCTTCACCATCAGGGGCAGGAGAAGTCATGTGATAAGCATCTGATGATGCACCGTAACCAACCACTTCGGCCAAAATGTTAGCCCCACGAGCCTCAGCATGTTCCAATGATTCCATTACAAGAATTCCTGAACCTTCACCCAAGACAAAACCATGACGGTTCTTGTCAAATGGCTTTGAAGCTTGTGTTGGATCTTCTTCCTTTGACAAAGCAGTCAAGGCAGCGAAACCAGCAATTCCAATTTCGTTAACAGTTGCTTCTGATCCACCAGTCAACATCACGTCTTCACGACCAGATTGGATGCGCCAGAAGGCTTCACCAATCGCGTTCGTAGCTGAAGCACAAGCAGTTACGACTGTGAAGTTCACACCACGAGCACCAAAGCGCAATGAAACGTTTCCCGAAACCATGTTTGGAATTGATTCAGGGACAAACAATGGTGAAACACGTTGCGGTCCCTTTTCGTGCATCTTAATCACTTGTTCTTGGATAGTCGTCAAACCACCAATTCCGTTTCCCAAGATAACACCAAAACGTTCGGAATTAGCAACCTTTGACTTTGCTTCTGAACCTTCATCAGGTAACAAGCCAGCTTGGTCCAATGCCTGGTAGGAAGCATCAATCGCATATTGTGAGAACAAATCCAACTTACGTGCATCACGTTTTCCTACGCGCAAAGCTGGATCAAAGCCGTCAACTTGTCCAGCAACTGAAATGCCAGTTTCAGTTGCATCAAACTTCGTGATTGGTTTAATTCCTAATTTTTCATCAAATAGGCCATCCAAGAAGGTCTTTGTATCATTTCCTAATGGGGTAACGGCCCCAATTCCAGTAATTACGACTCGTGTCATTGCCGCTTCCTTTCTAATCTAAGTAACTAAAATGAACGATGATTATTAAATATACAGGCCACCGTCAACGGTAATTGTTTGTCCTGTCATGTAGTCGTTGCCGGCTAAGAATAGCGCAACATCAGCCACATCATCAATTGAACCAAACCGCGACAAAGGAATCTCATTCAAGATGGCTTCACGTGCCTTGTCTGACAAGGCATCCGTCATATCTGAAACGATCATCCCAGGGGCAATGGCGTTTACGCGGATATTGCGCTTCGCCCCTTCCTTAGCCAGAGACTTTGTCAAGCCAATAATTCCAGCCTTTGAGGCGGCATAATTGGCCTGACCAACATTCCCCATCTGACCAACAACAGAAGCCATGTTCAAAATCACACCATGCTTTTGTCGAATCATCTTCTTGAAAACTGGCTGCGTGACGTTGAACGTTCCATTCAAGTTTGTATTCACAACTTGGGCAAAATCAGCTGGGCTCATGCCCATTACTAACTGATCCTTGGTAATCCCGGCGTTGTTCACCAAGATATCAATGCCTTCAAAACCTTCCTGCTTGTACAAGTCTTTGAAAGTTTCTTCAACTGTTTTGGCATCAGCAACGTCGAATTGCAAAGTCATCGGTTTTTGCTTGAAAGAGTTAATCACCTCTTCTTTAATAGCAGAACGGCCATGCAAGATAACACGAGCACCCGCATTGTCAAAGGCGTGGGCAACGGCTAAGCCGATTCCTCGTGATGACCCAGTTACCAACACGGTTTGATTAGTAAAGTCCATGGATTTTATCCTTTCTCTGCGTTAATAGCATCAACGACTTTTTGGTAGGAAGCAAAGTCCGTCACCGTATATTTGATAACGTCCTTTGGCGCGATTTTCTTTGCAAATTTTACGAGAGTAGCAGCAGGACCAATTTCAACCAAGGTATCAACCCCAGCGTTTACCATTTCCTGCAAGCACTGTGCAAAGTAGGTTGGTGAAATAATCTGCTTGGTCAAGGTATCCTTGACTGTCTCAGGTGTAAAGGCTTGCTTCGTCGTGTTGGAATACACAGGATAAGTACCGGCACCAAATTTTTCTTCTGAAAAGCGCGTCGCCATCTTTTCAGAAGCTTCGTTCAGCAATGGCGTGTGGAAAGCACCAACAACTGGTAATTCGACTTTCTTTTTCACACCGGCTTCTGTCAATGCCTCAACGGCCTGGTCAACATCGGCTTTAACACCGCCGATAACCAATTGTGAAAAGGTATTAAAATTAGCTGGGTAAACTTTTAGGCCTTTTTTTTGCAAGCCTTCAACAACTGCAACAATCATGTCTTGGTTATCATCCAAAACCGCAACCATCTTGCCAGGGTTCTTGTCGCCGACCTCTTGCATGTATTGACCACGGTCTCTAACCAGGACAATTGCCTGCTCAAAGGTCAAAATGCCATTGGCCACCAAGGCAGGATATTCACCTAACGAAAGACCCAAACCAGCAACCACATCCGTCAATCCGGCATCCTTTAAAGAAGCGGCTAAAGCCGCATCCATGGCAACAATAGCTGGTTGGGCGTACTGCGTTTGCCGAATCTTTTCCTCATCTTGGTCTAACTCATTTAAGTCATACCCCAAGATGGCAGAAGCCTTATCGATATAAGCCTTGTAACCAGGCAAGTTTTCATAAAGGTCTGTCCCCATGCCCGCTTGTTGTGATCCCTGCCCGTTGAATAGCAGTCCTACTTTCATTTGCAACCTCGCTTATTTTGCCTTGTTTTCAATGCCCATGATGTCCGTTGCTTGTGCCCAAATTTCAGCCAAAATTTCAGCAACAGGCTTTTCATCATTAACCATTCCTGAAATTTGACCGGCCATGAAGGCGCCACCGCTCTTATCACCATCGACAACCGCGGCACGCAAGGTCCCTGATTCTAGCTTTTCAACCGTTTCATAATCAGGTTCTGGCTTCCCAATTTCTTCCACTTCACGCTTCACGTATTCCTTGGCCATCTTGTTCTTCAAGACACGGACTCGTGAACCAACAATGTTACCAGTGATAATTGTGTCAATATCACGGGCCTTCAAAACCTTCGCCTTATAGTTTGGATGAACTTCAGATTCAGCAGCTGTCAAGAAACGAGTTCCCATTTGAACGCCTGAAGCCCCCAAGGCAAAGGCAGCGGCAACACCACGGCCATCACCAATTCCACCAGCGGCGATAACGGGGATATCAACAGCATCAACAACTTGTGGCACCAAAGCCATCGTTGTCATTTGGCCGATGTGACCACCCGATTCCATTCCTTCAGCAACCACGGCATCAACACCCTTACGTTGCATCATCTTGGCCATTGAAACGGATGGTACAACAGGGATAACCGTTACGCCCGCGGCATGCAGTTCTTCTAAAAATGGCGATGGATCACCGGCACCGGTTGCAACAACCTTAACACCTTCTTCCAAAATCACATCAAAGACCTCACGAATGTGACGAGACATCAACATCACGTTGACTCCAAAAGGCTTGTCCGTCAATTCCTTGGCGCGACGAACTTCGCGGCGAACCTCATCACCATGCCAGTAACCAGTTCCGATGAAACCAAGCCCACCAGCTTCAGATACAGCGGCAGCTAAAGCACCTGTTCCAGCCCAAGTCATCCCACCTTCAACGATTGGGTACTTCAGCCCTAATTTATCAAAAATGGGGTTGTCAATTTTAAATGTCATAATCTCTGCCTCTTTATTTTATCTATTGTATGTATGCGGTTAAAAACCGCTTGATGCTTACTTCTTGTCAAGTTGGTCCTTGATCTTGTTAACCAAGTCTTGAACAGTCTTAACTTCTTCAGTTTCTTCCAACTTGATGTCAAAGTCGTCTTCGACACGGTTCAAAACTTCGAACAAGTCCAATGAATCAGCATCGATGTCATCAGTCATGTTAGTCGTCAATGACACTTCTGAATCTTCCAAATCGAATTGGTCGATCAAAATTTCCTTAACCTTGTCAAAAATCTCTTCGTTAGTCATGAGCACGCTCTCCTATATAGATGTTCGTATTGCAATACGTTGGATTTTTACGGTGCAGCCTACTACACCGCAATCCTGATTTTTATTTGTTAATTAAAGTTGCCAAATTTGGACGCCAATCGCCAGGCCACCGCCAAAGCCGACAAAAGCAACCTTCATCCCTGGCTTTAGCTGGCCACTGCGACGCAATTCATCGAGCAAGATAGCCGTTGAACCGGCGGATGTGTTGCCATATTCTTCCATGTTCGTTGGGAACTTGTCCATTGGTTGGCCAAAATTCTTCGCCATGGATTCGACAATCCGCTTGTTTGCTTGATGGGTCAAGTAAAAGTCGACATCATCGGCTTCAGTTCCGGCCTTCTCCAAAGCTTTTTGCATCACCTTGGGTACTTCCCGTGTGGCAAATCCATAAACACTTCGACCATCCTGGTGGAAGTAAGGATCAAGTGGTGAAATTTCACCAGCAAAGGCATTCTTGTTGGCAAAGCGACCAGTCAAGATGGCCTGGCCACGGTCACCAAATGATTGCAATTCTTCTGCAATCAAACCAACAGGTTCGTCGGTTTTCTCAAGCAAAACGCCACCAGCACCATCGCCAAATAAGACAGAAACCGTCCGGTCCTTCCAGTCAACCAGCTTTGACAGCACTTCCGCTCCAATAAACATCCCCTTCTGGTAGCGACCAGAAGACAGAAAAGAAGAGGCAACAGACATGCCGTAAACAAAGCCTGAACATGCCGCATTTAAATCAAAAGCAAAAGCATTTGGAGCTTCAATATTTCCTTGAACAATCGCAGCAGTATGAGGAGAAAGGGCATCGGGTGACATTGTCCCCACGATAATGAAGTCCAAATCAGCAGCATCCCAGCCTGATTGTTCTAATAACTTTTTGGCAACACTAGTTGCCAAGTCTGATGTATTTTCAGTTGTCACAACATGGCGTTGGTGAATACCAGTCCGTGGGTAAATCCATTCATCACTGGTATCCATCAATCCTGTCAATTCATCATTTGTCACCACTCGTTCTGGCACTTGCATCGCCGTGGTAACAATCTTAATGTTTTCCATATTTTTTCACAATCCCGTTCGCCTAACTATCAATTAAGGCCTTCAAATAAGCTTGTAAGTTATGTACCGCGCGTTCCATCGCCAGGGCCTCTTCATTAGACATATCATCCAACAAAGCCTTAGTGACTTTAAAATGAAACGCTTGGTGCGCCCGGTATAAGATACGCCCTTGATGAGTCAAACCTAATTTTACCACTCGCTTATCTTCCTTTGATCGGCGACGTTCAACATATCCTTTATCAACTAAACGATCGATGGCCGTAGTCATCGCACTTGGACTAAGGTGAACAGCCTTGGCCACCTGCGAGGCAGTTTTTTCCTCATACATGGAGATAGCATAAATCGTGTGCACTTCTTTGACCGTCAAGGCCGAAAAAGGGCTTTGCTTGAGTTCGTACTCTTCGACCCAAACAACGTTGGCAAACATCTCCATCAAATCATGATTGATTTGCTTGACGTTGACCTGCTGGTTAGCCAGCTCAGTTTTGCTCATCAGGTGCCACCACGAACATTAATTCCGCGCTGGTTGCGACCTTATCATTAACCTTAGCCGTGACCGTAACGGTCCCCATGTTCTCTCGAACCTTACCAAATGTAGCATGTAGCTTCAAAACATCACCAGGAACAACCATCTTCTTGAACTTGGCATCATTGATACCCGTCATATAGGCTGTCTTGCCCTTAAATTGGGGTGATGACAAAATCAAAATTGACGCTGCTTGCGCCAATGATTCAATAATTAGCACGCCGGGCATTACTGGGTTACCGGGAAAATGGCCTTGGAAGAATTGCTCGTTAATCGTCACGTTTTTCACAGCAACGATTGATTCATCAGGAACCATTTCTTCAACGTAGTCCATATAGATGATTGGGTAACGGTTTGGAATGAGGTCCATAATTTCAGTCGTAGTCAGTACTGGCATCAGGTTTCCTTTCTTAATGGCCGAGAATGGCCCTAGTTAACTTCAATTCACAATAAAAACAGTCTAACAGTTAATACTTCGATAGTCAAACTATTAACATTTGTTCAACTAATTTTAACACTTTCTTCTTATGTTAATAATTGTTAATAATTAAAAATCTACCTTCCGCCTGGCTGCTATTTAATGGCTTAGATTGATATAGACAAAATTAGAAAAAATAAATTCTTTCACAAGTTCAAACATCGAGAATAACTAAGCGGTTGCGCCACTCCGTCATAAAGTCGTGGCTAAACCATTCCTTGACTCGACGAGTCCGATAACCAACCGAGGCATTATAAAAGGTAGTCTGCTGAATCGGCAATGCCTGAACATGCAGGTGCAAATGACCAGAAATGGCAACCTGAACTTGATTGGCCACCGCTAAATCACCGACAGCCTGACTACCTAAAAAAGATCTCAATACATCAAGCCGTTTCCTCCGAAACGGTATTTGATCAATAAAGGCTTGTTCTTGAGCAAAATGGTTAATTAAGATTGGCTTTTTCCCCATTTTTTTTGCTTCTTTGATATCTTGGTCCATCTGAGTTAGGTTAATGGCCAACCGTTCTGGATCGGTCATTGGTTGTTCAATTCGCCGGTCATACCAAAATTCACGCTTAAAACGAGTGATTTCTTCAATACTATGCTGATTTTGATCAAAACTATAATCATACCAACCATTATTGCCAATCAAGCGGGCCGAACCAATATCCAGCGTTTTATGATGGAAATAAAGGTCATCCACCGAACTTTCTAGTTCCTGGTAACTGACCCCCGCCCCCATTTCGTGGTTACCAGCCAAAAAACGGACCGCAGTCGCCGACCCTAACCGCTTTTGCAGGTCGTGGGCAAAGTCTAATGTCTTATCAAAACGATTAAACAGGTCGCCAGCAATAATATAAACAGCAATTTGATGTTTTTGAAGGTAGACAGTTTGCTGTTCAAGCGCCCACTCTGTTTCAACCTTATTTAAATCCAAATGATTATCTGACGAAATAGCAACTTGCATCTTTGTCCTCGTGTTCTTTTTCTTCGTATAAACCAGTCTACCACGAGAGAACAAACAAGTTCGATTACCAGAAACCGATTTTGTGGTAATCAGTCAAAAAGAACACAAAAAAAGAACGCCGTAGCGTTCCTCCTTTATATAAATGATTATACGTTTGCAAAGTGCAACAAAGTACGGATCATGTTTGAAGTGAAACCATATTCGTTGTCGTACCATGAAACAGTCTTAACCAATTGCTTGTCACCGGCTTCGACGATTTGCGTTTGAGTAGCATCAAAAGTAGCACCATGAGTGTCACCAATGATGTCTGATGAAACGATTTCATCTTCGTTGTAGCCAAATGAGTCAGATGAAGCTGCCTTCATCGCTGCATTGATTTCGTCTGCTGAAACCTTCTTTGACAAAACAGAAGTCAATTCAGTAACAGAACCATCAACAACGGCAACACGTTGTGCGTGACCGTCAACCTTACCCTTCAATTCAGGAACAACAAGGCCGATCGCCTTAGCAGCACCAGTTGAGTGAGGGATTGTGTTTACTGAAGCAGTACGGTTTGAACGGAACTTCTTTGACTTAGGACCATCCAAAATCATTTGAGTTGAAGTAAAGGCGTGGATAGTAGTCATCGTTGCCACTTCAACACCAAATTGGTCTTGCAATACACGAGCCATTGGAGCCAATGACTGTGTAGTACATGAACCAGCTGAAACAATCTTGTCGTCAGTCTTCAAGATGTCTTGGTTTACACCATAAACAACAGTTGGCACGTCACCAGCTGGAGCTGAGATCAAAACCTTCTTAGCACCTGCATCCAAGTGGGCTTGTGACTTTTCGGCTGAAGTGTAGAAACCAGTAGCTTCCAATACATATTCAACGCCATCATTCTTAACCCAAGGAATGTTCTTTGCATCGCGTTCTGCGTAGACAGTGTAGTGCTTACCGTTAACCACGATACCAGTTTCATCAGCAGAAACTTCAGCATCCAAAGTTCCATGAGTTGAGTCATACTTCAACAAGTATGCCAACATTGATGGGCTAGTCAAATCGTTGATGGCTGCAACCTCAACATCAGCTGCTGAGTCGCCAAGTTCCAAAATACGACGGAATGCCAAACGACCAATCCGACCAAATCCATTAATACCAATCTTCACAGTCATGTGTGTAGACCTCCAATTAATTTTTTGACTTATGTCAACAAGGACATTATAACACAAAGGCCAGAAACCAGTGCAAGTCTTCACTAGAAATTGTTTGGAAAATTAACCATACCATTTTCTGACTTTGTTGGATAACTGAAAAGAAACTTTTATTTTATTCATTATAATCCTTGCTATAATATTCCTATTATTTGAAGATATGGAGAGATAATGATGAATAAATACTTTACTACCAAGACCATCACGACTTTGGCCGTGATCACTGCTTTGAACCTCGCCCTTTCTTACGTGGTCCGCATTCCAACGCCAGGTGGCTACGTCAACTTAGTAGAAGCTGGAATTTTCTTAGTCGCACTGTTGGGTAGTGCACGCTCTGGGATGATTGTCGGTGGTTTATCCGGTTTACTCTTAGATCTTTTGGCCGGTTATGCTGCTTGGGCCCCCTTCTCTTTGATTATTCACGGTTTGGAAGGTTACTTAGCCGGATTAATTGGCGCTAAAAAATCAGTCATGAGCCAAACAATTGCTGTACTTGTGGCTTCACTTGTGATGGTTGTGGGCTACTTCTTTGCCACCGCCTTCCTTTCTCACAGCTGGGCGACCGGCTTTGCTTCAATTATTGGTAACATTGCTCAATGTGCCTTTGGTCTAGTCATCGCCCTCGTGGTTCGTCCCGCTTTGTCAAAGCGGGTGTCCTTAAACTAACTAAACCAAAATCACGGAGTAACAATATAAAAAGCCTTGACCAACATAGGCATAAGCCAAAGATTAGGATAATAAAACTTTGGGGTCATCTGCCAGTGTTGGTTGTGGCTTTTTCTTTATAATCATCTTTACAGGGGCTTTTTATTTGTTTAGATAATAGGCCAAAAATGTAAATAAAATGACAATTTGGTATAGTTTAAATTTCACTTCTAAAAGAAACTGTGCGATAATCATATTAAGCTTTCAAATTAGGAGGAATCTAGAAAATGGCAGCATATGATTATGACGTTTTATACCTTGGAGCCGGCCATGGGGCCTTTGATGGCGCACCGCTTTTGGCCCAAGCCGGTAAGAAAGTCGCCTTTGTCGAAAAAGAAAAGGTCGGCGGCACCTGCCCAAACTGGGGTTGTAACGCCAAGGTTATCCTAGAAAATGCAACTTCCTTACAACGTGAACTTCGCGCTTCAAACGGCATTGTCTCAGGTAGCGGTGATATTGATTGGGCCAAGAACATGGCCCGTAAAAAGGAAATTATCGCCATCTTCCCAAACGCTATCCAAAGTGGCATGGAAGGACTTGGCATCAAGTTCTACTTTGGTGCCGGTCACTTAGCGGATGCTCACACCGTCAAGGTCGGTGACCAAACCGTTACGGCCGAAAATATCGTGATTGCCACTGGTATGCACTCTAACCGCCTGAACATCCCTGGCGCCGAGTACCTACACGATTCAAAGGACTTCTTGTCATTAGACCAAGCCCCCGACAAGATGGTCATCATTGGGGCTGGTTATATTGGACTGGAAACAGCCGCAATGATGAATGCCGCCGGTGTTGATGTAACGGTTATTCTGCGTTCCGACCGCGCTTTGCCAGCATTCAACCAGCGCTATAGCGATGCTTTAGTTAAAGCACTTGAAAAACAAGGGATTACATTCGTTAAGAATAGTCAGACCGAAAGTGTCGAACAAGTGACTTCTGGCTTTGCAGTCAAGACATCAACCGGTACCTATGAAGCCGATTACATCATGGATGCTACCGGTCGAATTCCAAACACAGCTGACCTGGGCTTGGAAGACTTAGGAATTGAATTCGACAAGGCCGGTATTGTAGTCAACGAATACCTCCAAACAGCCGTTCCAAATATTTACGCTACTGGTGACGTGGTAAAAAAGAATCAGCCAAAGTTGACACCAACAGCAACCTTCGAATCCCAATATGTTGCCAAGCATCTCTTAGGTCAAGACGACCAAGCCATTAATTATCCAGCTGTTGGTACAACGGTCTTTACAACACCCCGTTTAGCCCAGACTGGCGTAACACTCGATGAAGCTGCCGCTCACCCTGACCAATATGATGTCGTTGAAAAGGACGTCATGGATGATTGGTACCGAATGGTCGACTATGAAAAGGAAGGCCACCTTTCATTGATTTATGACAAGGAAAAGCACTTAGTGGGTGCAATCGAAATTTCAGAACACGCAGAAGACATTATCAACGCTCTCTTGCCTGCCATTGAATTTGCCTATACGCCAGAACAACTGAGTCGCTTGGTTACAATTTTCCCAACGATTGGTTACTCTGCCATCGGCGACCTCCTTTAAATTAGAACTGCTTTTCAAGCCCTAAGGAAACACTCCTTGGGGCTTTTTTAAAATAAATTTGTCGAAAGTCAACAGATAGTTTATACTTTCATTAGTCATTAATTGGTTCAGAGAAGCCAGATGATTAACTTACATTTAATTTTTAACACAATAAGACTATTCTCTGAACTTTTTTAGGGAATAGTCTTTTTTCTTGCCCATGAAGGAGAGTAACAATGGAAAAGCCACTAATGATTGCCTTGGACTTTGACGACTTAGCCGCCGTCACAGTCTTTTTAGATCACTTTCCGGATCCCAGCCAATTAACCGTCAAAGTCGGGATGGAGCTCTTCTACCAAGCTGGACCTGCCATTATTACTGATTTAAAAAAGCGCGGTTGCCTGATTTTCTTAGACTTGAAGCTTTTTGATATTCCCAATACCGTCCGACAAGCTATGGCCCAAATCGGTCGTCTCGGTGTTGACTACGTCACCGTCCACTCGCTAGGCGGATCTTTAATGTTGCAAGCTGCCAAGGAAGGTCTGGAAATCGGGGCAGCAAAAACTAGCGTCAACACGCCCGCCCTCCTAGCGGTAACAGAGCTAACTTCTATTTCCGACGAAGTTCTCAAAAACGAACAGCACGCAGCTCTATCAATGCAAGACCAGGTCTTGGCCTTAGCCCAAATGGCCGAGCAGGCCGGATGTGATGGTGTTATCTGTTCCGCCTTAGAGTTAACGACTCTAAACGCCCACTTACGACCCGATTTTCTCTTTGTTGTACCTGGCATTCGCATGCAAGCAGACCAAACCGGTGACCAAGTTCGGGTCGCCAGTCCCGACCAGGCAGCTGCAGATGGTGCCAAGGCAATCGTTGTTGGTCGGCCAATTACCAAGGCAAGTGACCCAGTTGCCGCCTGGCAGCGCTACCAGAGTGCTTGGCAAGGCTGACTTCGACCAATAAACACATTAAAAGTAACATGAAAGGTTTTATCCATGACAGTTTTAACAGAAACAATCCTCCAAGACTTAATTGATCACAAGATCGTCCAATTAAAGGTTGACGACACCTTTACCTTCGCCTCTGGCATCCAGTCTCCCATCTACACCGACCTGCGCCAAACAATTTCTTATCCCAAAACACGGCACGCCATTACCAGGGCATTAGCTGGATTAATTCAGGAACAATACCCAGAAGTATCGGTGATTGCTGGTGTTGCCACCGCCGGCATCCCCCAAGCAGCCTTAGTTGCCGCCGAGTTGAATTTACCGATGGTTTACGTTCGTTCCAAGCCAAAAGACCATGGCACTGGCCGTCAGGTCGAGGGTGTCATCCAAGCAAATGACCAAGTTGTCTTGATTGATGACCTAATTTCAACCGGTGGGTCTGTTCTTGGGGCTGCAAATGCCGTCAAAAATGCAGGCTTCAACGTAGCCGGTGTCGTGTCAATTTTTTCATATGGTTTCCCAGATGCTGACAAGAACTTCCAAGAGGCTGGCTTTGATTTCGCCCCACTCTTAACTTATACCGGTCTCATTCAATTGCTAGCCGACCAACAAGTTATTAATGGCGAAGACCATGCCCGCCTAGCCAAGTGGCACCAGGACCCCTGGGCTTGGCCGTTAAAGTAAGGTTTTGATTGCGCGGTGGCTAAGATTTCATTACCACTAACATTTCCCCAAACAAGTCTTTCTTCAGCCACATGAAAAAAGGCGGTTGCTCGCGCAACCGCCTTTTTTACTGATTTTTATTCAATGCCTGAACCAGGTTCAATGACTTCTGGCAAAATCGTAACGGTTACAATACCGTTTTTTTCAGCAGAAAGGATCATTCCTTCTGATAGTTCACCAGCCATCTTTCGTGGTGCCATATTGGCCACAATTGCTACCGTCTTGCCTAACAAAACTTCAGGTTCCGGATACCATTGACGAATTCCCGACAAGATTTGCCGAGGCTTGTCAGAACCATCATCTAAAGTGAACTTAATCAGCTTCTTTGACTTTTCCACAAATTCAGCAGCAGTAATCTTAGCTGCTAAAATTTCGACTTTATCAAAGTCGTCGTACTCAATCAAATCCTTATGTTTTATTTCTTCGCTCACTTCTTGCTCCCTTGCGCCCTGCTTAGCTGCTTCCTTGACGGCCCGGCCTTTACCCTTAGTATCTTTTGAAACCAATGAGGCAATGTAGGCCACCTCTTTTTCCACATCCAAACGAGGGAAGATTGGCTCACCCTTGGCAACTACCCGCGTACCTGAAGGTACTTGATCGATGGCAAGACCAACTAATGAAACGCCCTTTTCGGGGTAGTCTAATCCAAGTTGGGCGAACATTTGTCGTGGCGCATCTGTCATGACCGGTTGCAGCATCGCTGCAACAGCACGGAGTGCTCCAGCCAAGTGAGCCAAAACAGATTGCAAAGTTGCTTTCGCAGCTTCATCTTCCCCAGCCTTCTTGGCCAAAACCCAAGGTTCCGTTTCATCGATATACTTGTTGGCTCGACGAACAACACCCCAAACAGCTTCTAAGGCGTCCGCTGTATGAACAGAGGCCAAGTGCTGGTTATATTCTGTAATCTGCTTTTCAACAACCAAATCCAAGTCTTCATCAAAATCAGTCTTGCCGGTTGTAAATGCTGGAATGACGCCATCTTCATACTTATTAATCATGGCGACTGTTCGATTCAAGAGATTTCCCAAATCGTTGGCCAAATCAAAGTTCACGCGTGACACAAAGTCCTCCGGTGAAAAGACACCGTCATTGCCAAATGGCATTGAGCGCAACAAATAGTAACGAACAGCATCCAAGCCATAACGGGCCGTTAAATCTTCAGGGTAAATCACATTTCCCTTGGACTTAGACATCTTGCCATCCTTCATCACGAGCCAACCGTGACCAATGATTTCCTTTGGTAACTCCAAACCAAGGGCATGCAACATGATTGGCCAGTAAATAATATGGAAACGAACAATTTCCTTTCCGACTAATTGCACATTAGCTGGCCAAAACTTCTGCAAAAGTGAATCATCAGCTGAATCGTAACCCAAAGCAGTAATATAGTTAGCTAAGGCATCAATCCAAACATAAATGACGTGACGTTCATCGCCTGGGACAGGCACACCCCAGTTAGAAGAAGTCCGCGTCACGGCCAAGTCTTCCAAGCCCGGCAAAATGAAGTTTTGCAACATTTCATTCATTCGTGCATGTGGTTGGACGAAATCAGGATGTGACTGATAGTAATCAACCAACCAGTCAGCATACTTAGACATTTTGAAGAAGTATGATTCTTCTTGGATCTTTTCAACTTCATGACCAGAAGGCGCCTTACCACCAATCATCTTACCGTTTTCGTCACGGTACACCTCAGCCAATTGTGATTCCGTGAAATACTCTTCATCGGAAACAGAATACCAACCTTCATATTGCCCCTTGTAGATGTCACCTCGGTCCAATAATTGCTGGAAAATCTTCTGAACTGCTTTTTCGTGTCCTTCATCAGTCGTTCGAATAAACTTATCATATGAAATGCCCATCAATGACCACAGGTCCTTGATATCCTTAATCATCTTGTCCAAGTATTCAATTTCGCTTGTACCGGCTTCGTTCGCCTTCTTTTGAATCTTTTCACCGTGTTCATCGGTCCCAGTCAAAAAGAAGACGTCTTCATCCAAAAGACGATGGTAACGAGCAGCGGCATCCGCCAAAACTGTCGTATAAGTATTTCCCAGTTGTAACTTTCCTGATGGATAGTAAATTGGGGTTGTGATATAAAATGTTTTCTTGTCTGACATATGAGTCCTTTCTGGTCAAATGATGACCGATACCATGCTTTCATTATAGCAAAAGCCGGCTAGCCAAACTAGGTGGGGGAACCAGCATGTGAGCAGACTTTTCCAGTAAACCAATTTTGTCTTTTTTGGTGAAATCGGTTCAATTCTGTTGACAAACTTTTCTTGTCCCGTTACACTGATAAAAAGAAATCGGAGAAGATTAATGTTAGCTAAAAGCTTAACTAACAACCCAAACATGACTGTGGTAAAGTGTTATTTACCGCTTTTTTAGGGTGAGTTTATCTGATTTACAGACGTAAAAACCGCCCTTGGTGTACACTAGGGGCGGTTTTATTTTGCACTGTTTTACCTATTTTGAGGAGAAGAAGTAAGATGAATAAGAAAGTTTTGATTTTACTGGCCGGTCTGATCGTGGTCATCGGTGGCATCTTTGGTTTTGCCCAGCTAAGTCAACCAAAAAAAGATGAGACCATCAAACAAGGAACCTTAACCGTTGGTCTCGAAGGAACCTACGCACCATTTTCTTACCATGATGATTCTGGTAAACTGGTTGGCTACGAAGTTGACATGGCCAAAGCCATTGGTAAAAAGTTAAACATGAAGGTCACTTTTGTTCAAACAAAGTGGGATTCTCTCATCGCTGGTCTTGGTTCAGACCGCTATGATGCCGTGATTAACAACATCGGCATTCGTCCCGACCGCGAAAAGAATTATCGAATGTCAGAGCCTTACCTTTACTCAAAATCAGTCTTGATCAAGCGTACTGGTGAAACTGATTTGAACTCATTGGCTGACATCAAGGGTAAGACGATGGCCCAGTCATTGACATCAAACTATGGTCAAGTTGCCCAACAAAAAGGTGCCAACATCAAGGCCGTTGCCGGTATCGTTGAAGCCATGAACTTGATTACTACCAACCGTGCCGATGGCTCCTTGAATGACCAAGGTGCCTTTGCCGCTTGGAAGAAAGCTAATCCAGATGCTGATTTGACCACAGTTGATATCTCAAAGGATATTCAATCGGTACCAACCGGTGTTTTGATGAACAAGAAGAATGCCGCTTTGCAAAAGGACATGAACAAAGCCATTTCCGAGTTAAAGAAGGACGGTACCTTGACAAAGCTTTCTAAGAAATACTTTGGCATGGACTTGAGCCACGACTAATTAATAAAAGTAAAGAGGAACTCTTTCATGACAGATTTTATCGATTTGGCAATTAAATACTTGCCAAGACTGTTAGTGGCGGCTTTTCAATACACCCTGCCGTTGACGGCCATGTCCTTCTTCTTTGGAATAATCTTTGCCATCACCACCGCTTTGATTCGCGTTGCGAAAGCACCGCAAAACGAGTGGGCTGATGCCGCTTTGAAAATTTTAAAGGGTGTTGCCGCTACCTATGTCTGGTTTTTCCGGTCAACGCCAATGTTGGTACAATTGTTCATTGTTTTCTACGGTTTGCCTAACGCACACATTGCTCTGTTCCAATCAGCTTGGGTTTCAGCCATCACCGTCTTTTCTCTGAATACTGGGGCCTATGCTTCCGAATCGATTCGGGCAGCCATCTCATCTGTCTCAGAAGTTCAAAAACAGGCAGCAGAGTCTCTTGGGATGACAACCACACAGGTTTATCTCTACGTTGTTCTACCACAAGCGGCCCGCATTTCAATTCCACCTTTGTCGAACTCGCTAATTTCCCTGTTAAAAGACACGTCACTGGCTTCCGTCATTACGATTGTCGAGATGTTTTACCTTTCTCAACAAATTGCCGCCACAAACTATAAGGTCCTTTCGATGTATATCCTCGTAGCCATGGTCTATGCCCTCTTTACGTCGCTGCTTTCGATCGGCCAACACTACTTAGAAAAGTACACATCGAGGTTTGCCCAATGATTAAAGTTGAAAATTTAAGCAAAAAGTACCCCGATAAAAATGCCCTGGATAACATTTCCGTCACCTTCCCGGCTGAGGAAACGACCGCCATTGTAGGACCTTCTGGCTCAGGAAAGTCAACTCTCTTGCACTCGCTCAATTTGCTTGAACGACCAACGAGCGGACGGTTGATTGTCGATGAGCTTGACCTAGATCTCAACAAAACGCTCACTCAGGTGCAGGTGCTTGATGTTCGAAAGCATTTCGGGATGGTCTTTCAAGAAAAAGCCCTCTTTACTCATTTAACTGTTCTCAAAAATTTAACTGAAGGACCCACTAAGGTTAAAAAAATCAGTCAAGAAAAAGCCTTAAAAAAAGCCCACGACCTGCTCAAGCAGTTTAATATGGAAGAGCTAGCTAATCGCTACCCCTATCAGCTATCCGGCGGCCAACAACAGCGGGTAGCCATTTTAAGAGCGCTAGCTATGGAACCCCAATATCTTCTCTTAGATGAACCCACTTCTGCTTTGGATCCCGAGTTAGAAGCCCAAGTCCTTCGTGTTCTACGCAAATTGGCTCAAAAAGAAACCTCCATGATTATCGTCACCCACAACATGGCCTTTGCACAGCAAGTAGCCGACAAAATTGTCTTTATCGACAACGGTCATGTTGGCTATGACGGCAAGACTGAAGACTTCTTCAATTCAAACGATCCACGGATCAAACAATTCTTAGGAGCAATGACTTTCTAATGACAAAAAAACGTGCTTATAGGCAGCGGCCCAACCGGCCCAAGCACTTTGGTTCGGCCGTCACAGCCTTAATTTTGGTTGTGGCGGCTTTGTCGTTCTTACCAGGTAAAAACGGCCATAACCAAGGTTACCAAAAAACAAACACAACGACTGCGAGCCAAAGCCTCAATCGCTCAAAAACTGCCCCGCGGCCGGCAGCCACAACCAATTCCGACCAGGACCTCTTAAAGATTAAATGGGACGGCACGCTCGACGGTGACATCGTCCACATTAACCAAAATCAAGCCACCTTTACCAGCCAGGAATTACAGCAGACCTTCCCAGCTCAAAGCGGCAACAAATTACGACCAACCAATGGTTTAGCCTTATCCGCCCTTGATTCTCTCGGTCGGTCCGGACAAGCAAACTTTGTGGCTACTAAAGCCAGCATGGATGCAGTCACTAAGCGGCCCGCCCGCATTCCCGAAAGTGTTCGCCCTTCTGGTTGGTATATCAACGATCATTTTACCGGAAGTTCCTGGGTTGGCGGCTACCATAAAAATCCACAGGTAAACCTTGGTGGCAGCAAACAAGCTCTTTGGAACAAGTCCCATATTGTTGGCTACCAATTCTTCGGGATGGCCACCATGGTGACCGAGAATATGACAACGGGAACCCGGGTAGAAAATGCCTATCCCGGACAGTTAGTCCCCGAAGATGATATTCGCAATGCCCTGAAAACAACCCCTAATATTAGCATTCGTGGCCAGGTCACACCACTTTATAACGGCACTGACCGCCTACCACAGGGTGTCCATTACATGGCAAAATCAGTAGAAGATAACGGTCAAACCCTAAATCTGAACTACTGGATTTTTAACGTCGAACCCGGCGTTACCATTAATTACCAAACTGGTGATGCCCAGGTTAATTGACCAATCATCGAATCACAACAAAAAGACCGCTCACCATGATGACATGGTCGCGGTCTTTTTCTTTGACTATTTAGATAAGAAAAAACAGCTAACAAAGTTAGCTGTTTGCTCTCATGAATGCCCTCGGTGGGAGTCGAACCCACACGGTGTTGCCACCACTGGATTTTGAGTCCAGCGCGTCTGCCAATTCCGCCACAAGGGCATTGCTGTATTTCACAACTATATTAGTATATCAACGGCAGATAAAACTGTCAACAAAAAAATATATTTTTTATCATTTTTATTTGTGGTTTTTCTTGGCTGCGGCTTGCTCTTCAGCCACCGCTTCAGCGTGGCTCATTTCCCGCAAAACGTGGTCCACATGATGCTCGGCATTATTGAGCAAGGTTAAAATATGGGAATCATTCAGCTGATAGTAGACAGACCGTCCCACTTTTTCCACCGTGACAACCTGTGCCTCTCGAAGCATTTGTAGCTGATGAGAAACGGCAGACTGCTCCATCGAGAGCTGATCCACAATTTCAGAAACCGAACAAGGTTTCTCGCGCAATAGGGCTAGAATTGCTAAGCGCCTTTCCGACCCCAGCAATTTGAAAATTATACTTAATTCATGTTGGACATCTTTTTTCATATCCCTATTATAACAAGGAAAGTAAGTGTGTCACCGTTCCAGCATCAAATAAAATGTAAATCCCCAAGACTACATAGACCAGTAATTGCATAAAATCACCATAACGTTCGAAGAAATTTTGAACCTTTTGCACCTTTGCTAATCGGTAAGCCAGGAAAATGCAACTTGTCAAAATGACTGTAAACATTAAAAAGATAATCGGTAAGACTAACCAATTAGCTAATAAGAAATAAGGAATATAGAGCGCAAGGTTATCAGCACCACAGCCAGCAATCGTCATCCAAACCACTGTCAAAATAATTCGTTGATGCGGTGTTTCTTGAACCTTAGTAACAAAAACCTCGCCCTCCTCTTCTTCCTCATCTGAGAAATAATTTTTCAAGCCAATCGCAATCGGCACCAGGCCTAAAAATCCTAAAAGCCATTCGGCAGGTATTTGCTTGAGTACACCACCAATTAACAAAGCGACTCCCACTAACAGAGCGTTCCCGAGATAGGCACCCAAAACAATTGGCCGGACCTGCGACTTCTGACGAAAAGTGGCAAATAGTAAAACTAAAATCACGAAATAATCTGATGTTGTTCCTAAATATGAAAAAAATCCTGTCATTAACGTTGCTATCATTAACTGCTCCTTTTATATGAATAAGTTTTCATCTTTAACCCATTCAGTATAACATGAAATTTTATTCATGTATAGAACATAAAAAAACTGATAACCATTGGTTATTAGTTTTTGGATAAAATTAATCCTTAACGATCAAAACAGAAATTTTAGCGTTACGGGCGATGTAAGCAGCCTGTGAACCGATTGATTCAAAGAAGCCTTCATGTGAGTGAGCCCCAACAACGATTAAATCAGCCCCAACCTGTGGTGCGATTTCATCGTTTAAAATTTCACCAGCCTTGATACCGTCGTCAAAGACAACTTTCACGTTTTTCAATCCTTGTGAAAGTGCATAATCACGGTACTTAACCAGATTGTTTTCCAATTCTTGACGCTTTTCTTTGATGAAGTCTAAGTGTAAAGCGGAAATCGTTGACAAGTCCCCCATTTCCAAAATTGTCGCAATAATTAATTGCGAATTATCTTCACGAGCTTGGTGAATTGCGTTTGACAAGGCGTGGTAGCCTTGCTCTGATTCATCAACACCAACAAGAATTGTCTTAAATTGCTTTGGTTCTACATCTAATTTTAATTCAGCCATTATTTGCCTCCAGTGAATGTTAGAACATCGTTACAACTTCGGTATCTTTACTGATTTATCCGAAATATTGTGGGAAGAATTGGTCAAGAACCAACCAAACATTAATGGCAGTCAAGACAGCAAAACAAATCCAACCAGTCCAAGTAATCCACTTACGGTTAGCATATTCGCCCATAATCTTCTTTGAAGAAGTAAAGTAGATTAATGGTGCCATTGAGAATGGCAAGGCAATTGACAAGAAGACCTGTGTGGCAGTAATCAGGTTATCCAACTGAGCTTCGTTACCACCGTAAATAATGGTAATCGCCAAAACCGGAACCAAGGCGATTCCACGGGTAATGACACGACGGAGCCACATTGGCACACGTAAGTGCAAGAAACCTTCCATGATAATTTCACCGGTCAAAGTACCAGTAATTGTTGAGTTTTGTCCGGAAGCCAACAAGGCCAGGGCAAACAACGTTGACAAGATTGGTGAGGCAATCGCACCGGCAATCTTTGTGTCACCCAAGGCATTATACATGGACTTAAATGAGTCCAATTCTTGAGCATGTCCGAAGAACAAGGCGGCACCAACAACCAAAAGCAAAGTGTTCACCACAAAGGCTAACGTCAATTGGATGTTTGAATCCCAAGTCATCAACCTGACAGCATCATGAACTTCTTCAGGGTTTTCATGATCAACCTTACGAGTTTGTGAAATTGATGAGTGCAAGTACAAGTTGTGTGGCATGACCGTGGCACCAATGATACCAGCGGTCAAGATCAAAGGACTCTGCAGTCCCTTCAGTGATTCAGGTGAAATCACCTTTGGTTGTGGCACATAGCCATAGAACAATGATGCCCAGTCAGGCTTTGACAAGATTGTCAGATAAATGAAAACAACCAGGATGGTCATAATCAAAGTCATCACAATCGCTTCTATCTTACGGAAACCGAACTTCATCAGCAACAACAGTAAGATAACATCAAGAGCCGTCAAGAACACCGTGATCAGAAGTGGCCAGCCAAAGAGCAAGTTCAAGGCAATGGCACCACCGACAACTTCGGCGATGTCCGTTGCAATCAAGGCTAACTCCGTCATCACCCAAAGTGAGTAACGGCCAAACTTGTTCGTTCGGTTACCAGTAGCCTGAGCCAAATCTTCTTGTTTCACAATACCTAACTTACCAGCCATGTATTGCAAAAGCATCGCAATCAGTGAAGAAATCAAAACAATTGACAGCAACAGGTAGTGGTAAGAAGCACCACCGGCTACTGACGTTACCCAATTACCTGGATCCATGTAACCCACGGCAACCAGGGCACCAGGGCCTGAGAATGCCAGCAAGCGCCGCCAAAAAGGGGCGCCCTTTGGCACTTCAATCGTGCCGTTTACTTCTTGCAAACTCTTATCGCCCGTGTGTTCGATAAGGGAATGGCTCTTCTTTACGGGATTATCCATAATATCTCTCCTTCGGAATTCTCCTTAGGGACAAAGCAATTAAATTCTCACTCGAAAAAACGACCAAAGTAAAAAAGCAGTCTTCCACCCTGATCTCATTGAAATTTAGGCAGACCGGTCAATCCACCATGTATTTTTTTCAAGTGCTAAATAATTTTCATAAAGGATTTCATTCAACTTGGTTGTTGAAAGCTTATGAAAGCTACTTAACTCAATGACTTCTTCCTAAGTCTATAGTAAGTATTACACCTGACAATTCTAAGGTCAAGTGATATTTTTGTAATGTTGCAAACCAATTGTAACATTTTCAGTCAAAAGACCGCTATACCAATCTTAAAGAATCATAAATGATTTAAATTTCACTTAATCTTTTTCTGATTTTCCCTGGTTTTTCACAATAAAAAAAGGAATTATTCTAAATTAAATTGAAATCATTGTCATTTTCCTTAAGCAAAAAACTGACCTACTTGTTCAAAAACAAGCCAAATATTGAGCACTGTTAGAACCATAAAGCAAATCCAGCCAACGATGGTCACACTTCTTTTGTTCACAAACTGTCCCATGATTTCCTTGGAGGAAGTAAAATAAAGCAACGGTGCCATCGAAAATGGTAGAACAACAGAAAGGAAAACTTGCGTACCAGTAATCAAAGCATCCAAATCACGTTCATTGCCGCCATACAAAACAGCAATGACAATCACTGGTATTAAAGCGACGCCACGGGTAATCACGCGCCGCAACCACATCGGAATCTGAAAGTGTAAGAAACCCTCCATAATAATTTCACCGGCCAAAGTCCCAGTAATAGTCGAGTTTTGCCCGGATGCCAATAGCGCCACTGCGAACAACGTTGAGAGCACTGGTGAGGCAATCGCACCAGCCATTTGCTGATTTTCTAAGGCCAAGTACATGCCTTTAAATGATGCCAATTGGTTGGCGTGGCCATAAAAAAGGGCCGCACCAACAATTAAGAGTAAGGCATTGACAATCAAGGCTATGGTCAGCTGGACGTTTGAATCCCAAGCCATCCACTTGATAGCCTCTTTAATTTCGGCAGGCTTTTCCTGATCAACTTGGCGGGTTTGAACAATCGATGAATGCAAGTAAAGGTTGTGCGGTGTGACCGTGGCACCAATAATGCCGGCCGTTAAAAACAGCGGACTCGATAATCCATGAATTGCCCGGGTTGAAACCACTTCTTTTTGTGGTAATAATCCGCCAAATACACCTGCCAAATCAGGTTTTGCTAAGAAAACCAAGTATAGGCAAACAAATAAAATTGTTAAAATCAGGGTCATGACAATCGCTTCAATTTTACGAAAGCCGAACTTCATCAGCCCTAGCAATAAGATGACATCAAAGGCCGTCATGACAACGGTCAGCAAGAGCGGCCAGCCAAAGAGCAGGTTAAGGGCGATTGCCCCACCGACCACTTCGGCAATATCAGTTGCAATCAAGGCCAGTTCCGTGATCAACCAGAGAAAATACCGTGTCGCTTTCTTAGTTCTTTTAGCCGTTGCCTGGGCTAAGTCTTCTTGGGTTACGATCCCTAGTTTACCAGCCAAATACTGTAACAGCATACCAATAGCAGCCGATAGCATCACAACCGACATCAAGAGATAGTGGTAGGATGCCCCTCCCTGAACGGATGTCACCCAATTGCCAGGGTCCATATAGCCGACAGCGATTAATGCGCCCGGCCCTGAAAATGCAAGGAGGCGGCGCCAGAATGAACCAGACTTCGGGACGACGATTGTCCCGTTGACCTGTGCCAGGCTTTTATTCTGAGTGCCGCCTTGCGTGAGCAATGCGCCATGTGGCTGATTATCAGTGGTTTGTTGTACCATCATGATCATGATTCTCCTTTGGAAAATTAGATTCCTCAGGAAGTCATCAAACGAATTAAATTGTCTTGAAAATCATCATTTTTTCAGTACCACTAAAAATGCCAAAAAAGACCAGCAATTTTGTGGCCGAAAAGGATGCAAGTGCTAAATAATTTTCATAACGTCCGCCAAGTACAAGCTTGAAGTCTTATGAAAGCTAGTTAACCCGATTGGTCTTCCTGAGTTCTCGTTCATCATACACTGGTGAGAGCTCAGGTCAAGGACAAACTAATTTTTATGCCCAGTAGTCATGAAAACTGCAAAAGAAAAACGCCATGACAACAGTCATCTTAGCGCTTTATCTCTTTTATTAAATTTCACCTTGAAATTAACTTTTGCTGGCCATTTTTACTGGCAAGACTTTAAATCGTATTACAATTTTCTTGATGTTCGGCTGCTTCTAACTGAATCGTGACATGTTGGATGGCAAAATCTGTTTTCAAATCATCCTCAATTTGAGTTAAAAATTCCTGACCGTGGTCCTGATCAAAAACATTATCAGCGACGGATAAATGCACTGTTAACGCCGTTTCAGTAGTCGAAAGTGGCCAGATATGCAAGTCATGCATCGCCAACACTCCCGCTTGGCTGACCAAATACTGACTGATGGCAAACTCATCAACCGCCTCCGGTACGGCATTAATCGCTAGATTGACAGTTTCTCGCATCACTGGCCAAGCAGAAGCCAAGATAATCACGCCAATCATCAGCGATACAATTGGGTCAATCATCTGCCAACCAGTCAAATCAATCAACCAACCTGCTACAATGACGCCAAGCGAAACCCCAGCATCCGAAAGCAAGTGTAGATAGGCCGTTTTCGCATTTAAATCCTGACCATGCTGGTGACCATGTTCATCAGGTGTATTCGAAACCTTAAACAAAAGAGCTGTTGCTAGATTGACCACAATTCCGATTGCTGCCACAATGGTGATAATTGTCCCGTTTGTGTGAACTTGTCCTGGCGCAATTAAGTCACGAACCCCTTCGATAAAAATCGTTCCAACCGCAAAGAGCAACAAAATCATATTAAAAATTGAAGCTAAAATCGATACGTTATGCCAACCATAAGTCTTCTTTCTAGTCGCCTTGATCGCAAACACGAGAACGGCTAACCAAGCAATGACAAGTGCCAACACATCAGACAGATTATGAAAAGCGTCTGCAAACAAGGCTGTTGAATGAGCAACTTTGGCAAAGACTAATTCACTTAAAACAAAAACTAGATTAACGGTAATCCCGATAATATAAGGCTTTTGCGATAGCTGTTGCGGTGTGGCATGCCCATGATTATGTGCCTGTATTTTCTGTTGACTCGGTGTTCTTGGTGCATGAACAGCGGCATTCTGCCGGTTGTCGCCTTGATCATTCGTCATAAAACTTCCTCCTGAAAAACATATTAATCTTTTTTCATATAAATTACAAACAAAAAACCTCCGTCTTGTAGACAAAGGTTTAAAATAACTGATTTACTTTCATTTGGATGTGGTCTTGACGACCAGTTCCTCAAAAAACTGACCTGCATCCCCCGCAATTTGTTCAACTTGACCCGGTACCGGGATGGCGGTTAGATTAACCGCCATTAATTTTGCGGTTGGCTTAGCGTAGGCCAAAAGCCCCGCGAAGGGATAAACGCGAAAGGACGTCCCAACAACCACAACCAAATCAGCCTGCTGTACCCAAGAAATCGCTTCTTGAATGTACTTTGGTTGCTCTCCATAAAAAGTAATATCCGGTCTAATTTTTGCATGATCAGATAGCCGATACAAACTCTTTTGATATTCGGCTAATGTCACCTTGGCGCCATCTTTGGGAACATACAAGTTGTAGAGTGAGCCATGAAATCGAATCAGACGGTCTTGCTTGACGCCGGCAGCAACATCCAAATCATCAATATTTTGAGTGATAATTCGGCCACGGCCCGCTTGAGTAAAGGCTGCCATCTTTTCATGAATGACATTTGGCTTAGCAGCTGGAAAATAAAGATTTTCCTGCATAAACTGGTACTGAATTTCTGGAATTTCAGCAAAAGCTTGGTCGGACAAAAGATATTCCGGCGCAAGGTCAAGTCCTTGATAAACGCCATTTTTTGATCGATAATCCGGAATATCAGAAAGAGTCGAAACCCCCGCTCCGGTCATAAAAACAATCGATTTTGCTTGATCAAAGTTTTCTTGAACTGCTGGGCTAACAAGCATTGTCTTCCCCTCTTTCAATCACAATGTTACTGACGCAAAATATATGGCAAGGCCAATTTTGTTAACAACTCCTTAACAGATGTTTGGTATAGTTCAGTAAAAAATTTCGGCCGATCAGCCTCATTCTTTGGGGGTGTCACCACAAAAGTATTTTGATGGTCTTGCTTACCAACGCCAACAAAAGCGGTTTCCTTCGTTTGGAAATCAGTCATTTCAGAATGGAAAACTTCATAAAGGTTGGCAACCGGTCCATCCAACTGCCGTTGCGACAAAACTGGTGTCAAAGTCACGTATTGGTTAGCGTTAACCGTTGGCAACTCTAATTCGGTCAAGCTTTCATCTAATCCCGCAAACAAGCGCAACATCTGCTTACGGATTTGTCGAGCATCCTTCAAATTAGCCGCCAAAATTGGCGCAGCTAATTTTTCAGCCTGTACAGTCGCCCGCGGATAGTCCTCTTTTAATGTCGCCAGCGCGTCCGCTACCAATGGAGACAAGCCGACCCTATCAGCTGCCGCCAAAAAGATTTGTGCGTCCAAAACTGTTAGCAAGCGGAAAAGGTCCTCACCATCGACCTTAGCTGTTTCGACCGACAATTCATCTTGAACACCGGCCAGGAAAGCGCCGACAGTCTCAGCGGTCAAGAAGCCTTGCTTTGCTAACTCTTGATAAGTGATGGCATGCAGAACAGTCCGATGCAAACGGGTTGCAATCGTGATTAACTGTTGGTCAAGGTCCTCATCGTTAAAGGTCAAAGCAAAATAAATTTGTGGCGTAATCCCATTCAAGGTCAAAACTAACTGCAAAAGTTCATTACCTAGGACAAAATCAGCTTCCGTTTGGTCGGGTACTTCAATCAACAGGCGGTCTGCCAAAGCAGACTGTTCGGCACGGTCAATACGAAGCATCCCATCCTGTTTCTGCCCAACTCGGGTCATCACGGTACCAGGATAGATCTGATTGGCCTGCTCTAAGAGCTCATTTAACTTCGGATTCATGGTGACGCAGTTCTCCTAATAATTTTTTTGCATTTTCTTCGTTAATTACTGATGCCTTGGCTAATTTTTTAGCCAATGGCACAATTTCTTCTTTCGTTGCCCCAACTGAAATGGCCAGTAAACGGGCTTGCATGCGCATGTGCCCGGCTTGAATGCCTTCGCCTGCAATTGCCTTTAAGGCAGCCAGGTTCGAGCTAAGGCCAACAGACAAAACGATTTTTTTCATTTCATCTAATGTTGGGTTGCCCAACAAGGCCAAATTATCCTGTGCTTTGGTCAGACCGGAAATGGCGCCACCAACAAGACCAAGATTCAATGGCAGAGAAAACTCCCCCTCTAAAAATTCGTGGTCAGCGCTCACTCGCCAGTTAGTGAGCGCCTGATACTGTCCTGTCCGGCTAGCATAGGCATGTCCTGCGGCTTCAACCGCGCGCCAATCGTTTCCCAATGCCAAAACAACGGCAGATAGACCGTTAAAAATGCCCTTATTTTCAGTTACAGCCCTGTCCGGGTCAACCTTGGCAAAATCAGCTAAGTCAACAATTCGCTGGGCAGCAGCAATGCCTCCCAAGGCTGTGACTGGCACACGGCCAGTAACACTGACCACGCTTTGGTGACCCGCATTGGTCAAAATTGCTCCTAAAATTTGTTCATCAAAGGGCGCAAAAATTGCCCGAATACTCTCCAAGATGGTATTAACGGCATTTGCCCCCATTGACTGGCTAGTATCAACTAGAATATCCAGGCTTGCCCGGTGACCACTAACATGACGGAGGTTAATGCTCCTTAAACCACCACCACGACGATAAAGGCTTGGTTTTGCCTCTTCAGCCGCTTGAAAAATTTCGTATTTGTTGGCCGTTACAAAAGACTGCAGCTGCTCAAAATCAATGTTTTCAAAGAGAATTTGCCCGCCCAGGATTGCCTGGCTGGTACCAGCACTTTTAAAGCCACCACCCATTTTAAACAGGCGGGCACCGTTATTCGCCGCTGCAATGACAGAGGGCTCTTCAGTGACCATTGGTACTTGATAAAACTGGTTATCTAAAACTAAATGCCTGACCATTCCCTCTGGCAAGGAAAAATCAGTCAAATAATTCTCAACTAAATCCTGGTGTGCAACTTCTTGGTCTTTTACGAACCGCGCCATCATTTCTTCTGGCAAGTTCAATAAGTCGAGTCGTTCTTCTGGCGTTAATTCGTAAAATTTTTTAGTCATCGATTTCTTCTTTTTCCTCAAACAGGCTTTCAATTAGTCCTTCGCGAACACCAGATTCTGAAAAGATTACCTGGGGTGCATTTAAAACACTAATTAAGTTCAGTACCGGCAACAGGCCCGATATGATGATATCGGCCCGATTTTTCTCTAATCCGGCAAGATGTTCCCGATCAGCTCGAGACATCTGAGCAATCTGATGAAAAATTTTGCCAACCTGGTTGGCTGGCATCATAAAACCGTGGAGGGCCTTTGGATGATACACCAATTCTTTTTGTTCGGCCATTTTTGCTAAGGATCGATTTGCTCCACCTAAAAGAATAACCGGTAGGTTTTGACAATCATCGAGAAAATCCAACTGGCGATAAGCGGCCTGAATATCCGTGTTCGCCTGTTCAATATTAGCTTCATCAATCCTGTCAGCCAAATGATAGCGCTCCGAAAGGTTAACCGCGCCAAAGGGAACCGATACCTCAGCTAACGCCTGGCCATTTTTAAAGGGGATTAATTCGACAGATGCACCACCAGTGTCTAAAATGACACCATTGAGCACATCCGGCAACGCCTCTCGAACACCGAGAAAATCGTAGTGAGCCTCTTCTTGACCAGTCAAGACTCGGAAGCTAATTTCTGCTTCGTCTCTGACCCGCTCCAAAAATTCTGCTTGATTCTTAGCAGAACGGACTGCCGCCGTTGTGATGGCGTAAACCTCACTAACTTGATAATCTTCAATTTTTTGCCGATACTTCTGCAAAACCTTAATGGTCCGAGCCATTGGTTCCTCTTGCAAAATCAGATTCCGCCCCATGTTTTGCGAAAGTCTTGTATCTTCCTTTACGCGCAAAATCTCCGTGTAGCTTTCATTTGAATGTAATTGTTCAATCACTAACCGCGTCGAATTACTGCCCAAGTCGATAATGGCAATTTTTCTATCTTGCATATCAGACCCCAATCGTTTGATTATTACTCAGTATAACACGAATAATCGTCAAGAAAAAAGCCAGCCGAGGCGTTTTTATCGCCACTAGCTGACTGTTTGATTCAAAGATTTATTGAACTAATTTCTCATTAATTTGTGCTAAAGCATAGGCCGCCGAACGCAACTGAGCAGATGGCACATCACTAGCAAACTGAGAACCAGTTTCCTTAGCTTTCAAACCAAGCTGAGACCTTAAGAGGTTTGTTATCCGTTGTTTCTCGGAGGTTGGCACCATCTGGTAAGAAACACCTTCGTACATCACGCCCTGACCTTGCAAATGATCAGAAACTTGGTTTTCGACAGCACCACGATACTTCTGGGCAATTTTAACAATGTCGTTAAAGGACAAATCCGTCTGAGCATTCTTTGAAATTGCCTTGACGAAACTTGGATCAATCAACGTCTTAATGTTAACTGCCTTCTTAAGCATTGCTTCCAATACCAAGCGCTGGCGTTGTTGACGACCATAATCACCTTGTGGGTCATCATAGCGCATCCGTGAAAAGGCCAATGCAGCATCACCATCCATTACTGTCTTACTTGCTGACCAAGTCACACCGTTATCCGTTGACTTTTCATAAGAAGTCGAACCTTTGTGGAAGCGATACAAATCTGGGCCATAATCATGAGCCGTTGCTTGACTATATTGGAAGGAGAGTGGTGATTTAACTGAAACACCGCCAACCTTCTTAACTAAGGTTTCTAAGCCCTTCATATTAACTAGCGCATAAGTATCAATTGGCACATTCAAGTAATTTTGCACAGCCTTCATGGAAGCACCAACCCCATCCAAACTATAGGCGGCATTTAACTTCTGTGGGAAGGTATCCTCATCACCAGGAATAGCCGTCATAATATCACGTGGAATCGAGACCATTGTGACCTTATTTTGCGTTGGATTAACGGTAGCAACCATCATTGAATCACTTAAACCAGTCCGATCACGATCAAGTTCGCCAGTATCAGTTCCCAAAATCAAAATTGAGAATGACTTACCTTGGGCAATCAAACTTGAGACATTGCGGGTCTTTGAAATTTTAGCCGATTTTTGTATTGAATCAATGGAACCTTTATATTCGCTATAGAGGTAAGCACCCCAACCGATTACACCAACCACAATGGCAAGCAGGATATATAAAATCCAACGTTTCACACGACTCTTCTTTTTCTTTGTTTGACGGACTTCATCAAACCGTCTTTGCCGTGAAAATTCATTATTATTTTGATCTGCCATAAGAACTTCGACACTCCATTTTTTCGCCGTATTTGCGCGCTTCCTGACTGCGCCCTCATGTTTTCTTATCTTACCACAAATGTAGTTGAATCAATAAAATATGGAGCTATTTGTCTACTTACTAACCATATTTAACTTTTTCTTAAACAAAAAAACACCTACATACTAATGTAAGTGTTTTAGTTTAAATTAAGATTAATCGATTAAGATTAGCCAGCGATACCAACGATAGTACCGTCAACGATGCCAAATCCAACCTTTGTGAAGCTGGCGTTCATCAACCAGTTACGGTGAGCTGGTGCAGCAATCATACCAGTTTCGTTGTACCATGCATCAACAACTTGGCTTGGAGCCCAGTCGATAGCAACAACTTCAGGTCCTGCAACTTGTTGCATGTGACCAGTTGGCAAACCACCATTTGCAACGGCATTTTCAGCACGTGATTGTGCACGAGCAGCCAATGAAGCATCGTATGATACAGGTGCCAAACCAGCAGCTGCACGCTTAGCGTTCATAGCGTTGATGATTGTCTGAACTGAACCATTGGCACCAGCTGAGTAAGTGCTGTAATCAGTTGATGAAGTAGTGGTAGCAGCTTGTGCCTGAGTGTTTGTAGTTGTAGTAGCTTGTGTCTGAGTAGTTGCTACAGAAGCAGTAGCAGTAGCAGTTGTTGCAGCAGTTGTGTTGTCAGCTGCGGCTGCGGCTGTTCCATCAGTCTTGATAACGTCACCAACAAAAATCAAGTTAACGTTTTGAATGTTGTTCTTAGCAGCCAAGTCATCAACAGTCGTGTTGTTGTTGGCAGCGATTTGTGACAAGGTATCCCCTGCCTTAACAGTAATATCGTTGGCTGAAGCAACTGCTCCGGCACCTGCAAACGCAGCTGCACCAGCCACCGTCGCTAAAATAGTTTTGGTAATAGTATTCTTCATGAGAGACATCTCCATTTTTTTCTGCTTATGTTTGATCAGTAAGTGCTTAACTTATGCTTAATCTATATATTCATTTTAGACACTGGTTATTGCCAGTCTCTTTCTATAATGTTACACAGGTATTACATTTAACTCTTTTAAATTACAAAGAACCTTGGTAGAGCAACGATCCGTAGGTAAAACCTGCTCCAAAGCCAGTCAGCAAAACCTTTTTCTTTTCTAAATCCGTACTTTCTCGTAATTGGTCAAAGGCCATCGCAATCCCTGCCGAAGACGAATTACCATACTGTTGAACGTTCGTAATAAACTTTGCCATTGGTTGGCCCAAAGTTTCAGCCACTTTTTCAATCATTCGTAGGTTGGCTTGGTGCAAAATCACGTAGTCAACATCATCTATCGTTAATCCTTGATTAGCTAAAAACTTTTCAATATGGTTGGGGATCAAAGTCGTTACTTCTTGATAAACCATCCGTCCTTCCTGGAAAAAGGCATCAATCTTTGGATAATTATCGGCACTCAAAGATGTTAATGGTTCAATCCGACCGGAATGAACCACATCTGCATCCCCTATCGTGTGCAAATCAGTGGCCAAAACTTCACCCTGTTCGCTCGGAGCTAACAAAACAGCTCCAGCACCATCACCAAAAAAAACAGTACTCGTTCGATCACGAAAATCCATCATCTTCGAATTAACTTCGGCAGCAATCACCAAGCCATATCGATACTGTCCGGCCTTCATAAAGTTATCGGCCGTCGTCAAGCCAAACACAAAGCCGGCACAAGCAGTAGATAGATCAAAACCAAAGGCTTTTTTTGCTCCTAAATTGCGTTGCACCAAAGCAGCCGTTGAAGGTGCCAGACCATCCGGGGTAAAAGTGGTCACAATGATAAAATCAACTTCTTCTGCTGAAACGCCAGCCTCATCCAAGGCCCGTTGAGCTGCCTGCGTTGCTAAATCGGATGTGTTCTCACCTTGCAAAGAGACATGGCGTTTCTGTATTCCGGTGTGACTGACAATCCATTCGTCCGAAGTATCAATCACTTTCGCCAAGTCGTCGTTTGTCACAACATCTTTTGGCACGTAGTGACCACTGGCAATTATTTTACTTCCAAACATATTATTACCTATATAAATAAAACCAATCCATCTTAGAACTTTGTCAATAATGTGTAAATTGTCTTACTAATTTACACGGCTCATATTAACCTAACATAAAAACCCCACCAAAGGTGAGGATTTTTATTACTATTCGGTTATTTTACCCTTGTGCTTGTAAGTCAGCAATGCGCTTTTGAGTCGAAGCAAGCTTTTCTTGCCAGTCAGCAAGCTTCTCACGTTCAGCCGCAACAACCTTTTCGGGTGCCGAGTTGACAAACTTTTCGTTTGAAAGCTTACCATTGGCTCGAGTAACTTCCTTTTGAAACTTATCAGCTTCACCTTTTAGGCGGCTGATTTCCGCTTCAATATCGATCAAGCCGGCCAATGGAACATAAACTTCTGCACCAGTGATAACCTGTGACATTGCCAATTGTGGTACGGTCACATCGGTATCAATCGTCAATGATTCTGGCTTCACAAAGCGATCGATATAGTCAGCATTTTCATTAAAAATTGACTTCAATGCCGGATCGGTCACCTTGATCATCACGGTGATTGGCTTTGACATTGGCGCCTTTGCTTCGGCACGAATGTTTCGGACGGCCACGATTAGATCTTGCAAGGATTTGAAAGAAGCCGCTGCTGCAGGATTTGCCAAAGATTCTTGATAAACAGGGTAGGCTTGAATACCGAGGTGTTCATCCTTGCCCTTTTGCTGTGGCATTTCTTGCCAAATAGCTTCAGCAACAAAGGGCATAATTGGTTGGAGCAAGCGCAACGTTTGATCCAAGACGTAAGCCAAGGTTTGTTGAACGGCCGTTTTATCCCCGTCACCATTCAATGATTCCTTGGTCATTTCAACGTACCAATCAGCCAAATCAGACCAGATGAAGTTGTACAAATCGCGGCCAGCTTCACCAAACTCAAACTTTTCAAAGTTTTCTGAAACCTCTTTAATTGTTTTGTTCAAGCGATCCAAAATCCACTGGTCGGCCAACGTTTGTTGATCTTTTGCTGGCACTTCAGCCTTCGTATCATCATCCAGGTTCATGATGACATAGCGGGCAACGTTCCAGATTTTGTTAATGAAGTTCCAAGCCGCATCCATCTTTTCATAAGTAAAGCGGACATCTTGGCCAGGTGTTGAACCAGTTGCCAAGAACCACCGTAGGGCATCGGCACCATACTTTTCAATCACGTCCATTGGATCAACACCGTTCCCCAATGACTTTGACATCTTGCGGCCTTCCCCATCACGAATCAAGCCGTGAATCAAGACGTTCTTAAATGGGCGTTCTCCAGTAAATTCTTTTCCTTGGAACATCATTCGGGCAACCCAGAAGAAGATAATATCATAACCGGTTACCAAGGTATTTGTTGGGTAATACTTAGCATAATCGCCATCTAAGTCGTTTGGCCAGCCCATCGTTGAAAATGGCCAAAGGGCTGAAGAGAACCAAGTATCCAAGACATCTGGGTCACGCTCCCAGTCATCATCAGGTGCCTCTGTTCCAACGTAAATTTCTTCCTGGTCTGTTCCTTTGTTCTTGTACCAGGCCGGAATCTGGTGTCCCCACCAGAGTTGCCGAGAAATCACCCAGTCGCGAATATTTTCCATCCAACGGGTAAAGGTGTCTTCAAAGCGTCCAGGAACAAAGTTCACCTTTTCATCAGCATTTTCTTGCATGGCCAAAATTTGCTGAGCCAATGGCTCCATTTTAACGAACCACTGTGTTGAAAGTCGTGATTCAATTTGAACACCTGTCCGTTCAGAATGTCCAACTGAGTGAACCAGGGGCTCTACTTCAAGCATGAACCCTTGTTCTTGCAAATCGGCAACCATGGCCTTGCGACCTTCGAAACGATCAAGACCAACGTACTTGCCAGCATTTTCGTTCAAATGGGCATCTTCTGTCATGGTATTGATTCGTTCCAAATCATGCCGGTTGCCGACTTGAAAATCGTTTGGATCATGGGCTGGCGTAATCTTAACCATTCCAGTTCCAAAGTCTTTTTCAACATATTCATCGGCGATGATTGGAATTTCGCGATTGACAAGAGGAACCTTAACCGTCTTACCAATCAAGTCCTGATAACGTTCATCAGAAGGATGAACCGCAACCGCAACATCACCAAACATTGTTTCTGGACGAGTTGTCGCAATTTCAATGTAGTCCTTACCATTCAAGGTCGTACCATCTGTAAATGGATACTTCACATGGTAGAAGGCCCCTTCATCATCTTGATAAATGACTTCAATATCAGACAAAGCCGTTCGGGCCTGTGGATCCCAGTTAATAATGTATTCGCCACGATAAATCAGGCCCTTATTATACAAATCGATAAAGACCTTGTTAACCGCCTGGTTTAACCCTTCATCTAATGTAAACCGTTCGCGGCTGTAATCCAATGACAAGCCCATCTTGCCCCATTGCTGTTTAATGGTTGAAGCATATTCATTTTTCCAGTCCCACACTTGTTCGACAAATTTTTCCCGACCCAAATCATAGCGTGACACACCTTGTTCGCGCAAACGTTGTTCAACCTTAGCTTGGGTAGCGATACCAGCGTGATCCATTCCTGGTAGCCACAAAGTATCAAAGCCTTGCATCCGCTTTTGCCGGATTAACATATCCTGCAAAGTTGTATCCCAGGCATGACCAAGGTGCAACTTACCAGTGACGTTTGGTGGTGGAATCACCACTGAATATGGTTCTGGCTCTTGGCTCTGAATGGCTTGATTTGCTTCCGGTGCAAACAAATCATTATCCAGCCAGTCTTGGTAACGCCCCGCCTCAACGGCTGTTGGATCGTACTTGGTTGACATTTCAACTTCACGCATAGCAAATCTCCTTTAATAGTCATGTGGCCTGTGGTCCGAAAATAAAAAACGCCCTAATCTTTCGATTAGGACGCTTACACGTGGTACCACCTAAATTGCTATCCACAATTTGATAGCCACTCATTCATTAACATTTTTAAGGCCAAAGCAACCTTCCACATTAACAGTCCCAGTTTTCACCACCCACTAGGTCTCTCATAGCTGCGCTTGTGTACTCCTCATTAGCTTTTCTAAGTGTACAAAGGACCATGAAAATAGTCAAGCTAATTTTATACTAAAAAACCTGGGCGAACGTCCAGGTTCAAAATTTTAATGACTTGTTTGTGTCGTATTTTGGTTAGTGTCAGTACTGGTGTTTTGATTTGTTTGTGTACTTTGATTATTTTGGCTATTTTGTATTGCTGCTTGTTGCTGTTTATCAAGAATTGATTGGGACATTGCCGCCCGTGATGATGAATCCGCAGCAGATTGGGCAGCTGCAGCTTCTTGAGCAGCCTTTGCTGCTGAAGAAGACTGTGCTGCAGCAGCAACGGATTGTGCAGCTGCATTCGAGGCTGCAATGTTATTACTTGAGCTTGAAGATGTTGCCGTATCGTCAGAATCTGATGATGACGAATCATCAAAATCATAAGTTTTCTTCTTAGACGATGAATATGAAATATCTGGTGTTGGTGTGTCGCTTGATTTCTTAGATGAGGCTGAGCCAATCATGTAAAAAGCCACCCCACCAACAATCAAAACGAGAATTAACCAAAACCACCATTGCTTATAAAATCGACGCTTACGACCATCCGTCTTCCGCCGTTGAGAACGAGATAACATAAATAAAACCTTCCTTTGCCAGTAACCATTTTTCGTAAAATCCGCTTTTTTTATCTAAACACTTTTGGATTAAATCGAAATATAACAGCTGAAATGATTCACCTGTCCTTGGTTATTCTGTACTTGACATTGCTTCTAAAGCATCAAACAAATGTCTGCCATTTGTCTGAAAATTTCTGGCTAGCTAAACTAGCTTCACATTCTTATTCTAGCAGGCTTTGGTGAAAAGAGCCAATTTTCAGCAAAAGAAAAAGCACCCTTCCGGGTGCTCTTGAAACAAAATTTTACCAAACAAAGAGTCCAACCATTGCCGCTGAGAAGAGTGAAACTAAAATTCCAGACAACAACAGGTAAAGAACATTTTTAGCAATCACTTCGTTCTTTTCTTTGTTAACCAAGCCCTTGAAGGCCCCGATAATCATACCGATAGTTGACAAGTTGGCAAATGACGTTAAGAAAACCGTCAACACTGCCTTATAGTGCGGTGCATAATGAGCAATCTCACCAGTTACCTTACCCATGACGACGAATTCATTGGTAACCAATTTCGTTCCCATGAATTGTGCCAAATCGAAGGCTGTTTGGTTGCCAAAGCCCATTAACCAAGCAAATGGGAACATGACAATTCCCAAGATGTGCTCCAGCGACAACCATGGGTTTACCCAAGCCAAAATCTTGTCAACAAGGGCCGCCAAGGCAACAAAGGCAATAACGTTAGCAGCGATAATCAAGATCAACTTACCGGCGCCCAAAATTGAATCACCCAAGAATGAGAAGAACGGTTCGCCTGCCGGCTTTTCAGCCTTTTCAATTTCTTCTTGTGCTAATTCTTGTGAACCAGATTCAGCGGTTTCAGCTGCAGGGGCCGCTGCTTCAATCGTTGCAATCGTATCTTCTGCTTCTGTTACTTCAACAGGATTCAAAATCGACGTTACAATCAAAGCGTTTAAGACATTGATTGGCACAGCAGTCAAAATATACTGTGCAGGCATCATTTGCATATAAGAACCAAGGATTGAAGCCGTCACACAAGACATGGACATCATGGCCAGCGTTAAGTTACGAGAAGCCTTCATCTGGTTCAATTGGATACCAGAAACCGCGAGCGCTTCCGTGTTTCCCAAGAACATCATTTCAACTGAGAAAAATGATTCGAACTTAGGCTGGCCAGAAAGCTTTGACAAACCGCGGCCAACCCATTTGATAATAAATGGCAAAACCCCGACATAAGTCAAAATGTCGAACAATGGCACAACCAAGAGAATTGGCAACAACGCCGAAACAACGAAGTTTGCTGGCAATGCCATTCCAGTTGGTTTCAAAGCGAAGTCAATTCCGGCACTGGCAGCAGAAATCAAACTGTCAAAGCCAGAAGCAGCTCCCTTGACGATGGTCCGGCCCAATGGAAAACCTGTCAAAAGCCAAGCTAACACCAAGTTGGTGACAACCATGATTGAAACCGACTTCCAATTAATAGCGGACCGGTTTTTTGATAACAAGACGGCCAAGGCGATAAACACCAAAAGACCGATGATGTTGATGAACAAATACATGATGTGATACTCCCTTAAATTTAAAAATCACGGTTTCTTCAAACATACCAATTATAGCACGCAAAACACATCTCCGCCCCGTCCTATAGCGGTTTAATCTTCATTTAAACCGAACGTTTTCACTAAATCAGTTGGTACGTTCGCTTTTTTCAGGAGTATACTGGAGTGGTTACAAATCGGTGCGTTGCTTCCGTCACGGCACCTAAAAAACAACAAGGAGAAAACAATGATGGAGAATGTAGAGAACAACGTGAGCTTCTGGCGCATTTTTAAGGAAACAATGTCACCCAGACGAATCACACAAGATTTGCTCAACCTCAGTAAGATGACAAAAGTGCTCTTATTATTAATGGTTGTTGCTCAAGTTACCACCTTTTTAATTGGTGGAAGTTTTAATAAAATGGCCTGGTTGACTGTCTCAACCGGAGTTAGTTCACTAATCAACCTGGCCTTAGTCGATCAAGGAAAACAAAGCAATTACTTCTGGGGATTAATCGGTACAGCAACATGGATGATTGTCGCCCTTTTTTCAAGAACTTATGGTGATTTTACCTCTCAGGGATTCGCATTTATCATGCAGTTCATCGGTATTGCGGCCTGGGCTCGTTATCGCGGCGGTGCCGAAAAGGAACTTCCTTCCCGTCAATTAACATTGCATACCGCCCTGATCACAACTTTAATCACACTTGCTTCCTATATCACGGTCGTTACTTTTTCCAAGCATTTTAATGGCCTGCAAGTTTACCTGGATTCTGCCGTCCTCCCATTAAACATTGTTGGTCAGATCCTTATGACTTACGGGTTCCGATCGCAGTGGATTGCCTGGTTAGTCTCTGACATTATTCAAGTCGTTGTCTGGTACCGCAACATCTTTTTAATTCACGACGCTTATGCAAGCTCCATGTTTGTTTTGCAAGTCATCATCTTATTAAATGCCCTCTATGGTACCTGGTATTGGTATCGGAAAGCCCAACCTGGCAGGCCTTCTTTATAAAATCAGTTTTCAAAATCACGCCAAAAGACGGTGGTTGCTAGAAAGCAACCACCGTCTTTTACTTTACCCACTACTGCCCCAGCTGGACTCGAACCAGCGACCCTCGCATTAACAGTGCGGCGTTCTACCAACTGAACTACGGAGCAATTAACTACCATACATTGATAATACATAATGTCTAAACATTAGTCAAGTGTTTTATGAGATATTTTTAATTTATCGTTCATCATCTTTTCAAGAAAAGTTCACAACAAAAATTTCACCAACCTCTTCTATTCTAAGTTATAAAATAAAAAAGTGTTGGTTGTTAACTGACAACCAACACTTATTTGGCTAAGACTGCCCCAGCTGGACTCGAACCAGCGACCCTCGCATTAACAGTGCGGCGTTCTACCAACTGAACTACGGAGCAATTAATTACCATACGTTTATAATACGTAACGTCTAATAATTAGTCAAGCATTTTATTAAAATTATTTAATTTTTAGAATCATTATTGGTATAAAAGCGCTTTTATTGCTTTACAACCTTCTCAAATTGCGTTTGAATCGAGTCTGCTGACTTTTGCAACTTTGCTAATTCTTCTTCCGTCAAGTCCAATTGTGAATAAGAAACAACTCCCTGACGACCGACAATTGCAGGATAAGAAAGATAAGAAGCAAATTCTGGACGCTTGTGAGAAACCGGCATCTCGGTTTTTGCATCTTGGATGACGGTCTTAGCCAAGCGAATGGCAGCCGTCGCAATCCCGTAAGAGGTATAGCCCTTGCCATCAAACACCGTATAACCACCAACCACAGAGTCTTCCTCGATAGCAGCCAAATCGATTCCCTGTTCAGCCGCTAATTCGGTAATTGGTTGTCCCCTCAAAGACACCGTTGACCAGGCCGTAAATTGTGAATTTCCATGTTCACCGAGGTTGTAGCCCGCAACTGATCGCGGATCAACATTGAAGGCCGAACCAACTGCCCGATGCATCCGCGCTGTGTCCAAAAGTGTTCCAGTTCCAAGTACCTTTTCCTGAGGATAACCGGTCTCTGACTGATAAACAGCAGCAATCGCATCACAAGGATTGGTGATTACTACCAAAACCCCGGCAAAATCAGTTTCCTTCAACTTGGCCGAAACTTCTTTTACCTGCTCAACATTGTGAGGCAATTCAATAAAGCGATCATGTTCGACGTTATCGTATTGCAATTCAATCTTACCAATGGCTGAAATAATGACATCCGCATCACCCAATGCTTGATAGTCATTGACAGTCACAGAAAAACTGTTGTTCAAGTTTGTTTTCGCATCTTCAAAATCCAAGGCATCGGCTTGGACCTTCTTTTCATTTTTATCAATGAAAACATACTCATCTGCTACGCCTTCGGCAATCAAACCATGGGCCACCGTAGAACCAACGTGGCCCATTCCAATAATTCCAATTTTTCGCATCGACATTTCCCCTTTTCTGTTGTTGTGCCAATAATAATCATTCAAAACACGGCCGTCAAGGGTTTTATGAGGAAATTTTAATTTAAAGTCCAATAGAGTTGATGACTGCGAAGGAAATTACACCAACCACTACCGTGATCAAGAGGTTCTTCGTGGCCACAGCCGTAACTAGCGTTGGTAAAGAGGCCCAAAAATTCGGCCAATTAATACTGGGAAGGTGCCCTATGTGTTGCACAAAAAGGCTTTCAAACCAAAGACCAGCCATAATAGTGATTGGAACAAAACTCAAAAATGCGAGCACCCCTTCCGGTAAATTAAACTTTTTCAGCATGATAAAGGGAAATATCCGCGATACCCAGGTCACCAGTCCACAATCAATAATCGTTACTAGAATATAGTTAGACAAAGACACGTTTCACCACCATCCCAAATAAGCATCCGCCAATTGTTACTAGCAAGACAACCAAGTTTTTTGGTACAAAAATCAAAAGCAGGTAAAGCAGGACCAACACAAAGAGAAGCACGACTACTTGTAAGGCGAATTTAATCGTCTTATCCGTACTAATTTGCGCCGTTAATAGACCAATAAACATTGCTGTAATGGCGAATTCTAAGCCAAATCGACCAGGATCCGTTACCAATCCGCCCAAGACAGCACCCAAAAAAGTACCCAATAGCCAACTCGCATACGAAACTAAGTTAACCGTGTTCAACCAAGGAAAGCTAAGTCGATTTTGGCTAACATTAACCTTACTCATCCCCAAAGCGAAACTCTCATCCGTGACAAAGGTGCCCAGCCAAATATTACGCCAAAGCGAATACCGGTTGAAATAGGGTGCTAGCGTCATGCTCATTAAAATCATCCGCGCATTAACCAAAAAAACAGCAAAGACAATCGCTGCTATCGAACTGTGAGACCCGACCATCGTGACTAAAACGAACTGAGCCGAGCCACCATAATCAAGTGCTGAAATCAGCACAATCAGCCAAGTGCTCAGCCCCGCCGCCTTGGCCACGATGCCAAAGGCCATACTAATGCCGATATAACCAAAAACGGTTGGCAAGGCATCTCGCCAACCTGCCTGAGCGGTTAATGTATCTTCCATTCCACGCCCCCTTTTCACGTTTTCACTTGACAATGATTATAGCGATGCTCCTACTCGTTGTCCAGACTAAACAATATAAAAACCCACTCAGCAGAAATACCGCTTTTCGTGGATTTCGCAACGTGGGTTAAAGGGGGCAAAACAGTTCGGACAAGCACCCGTCTTATATTCTTGATAGGTCAATTCTGGACCGCAGCGACCGCAAAGAACTGCAGGCCCAGCTGAAATCTTTGCCACCGGTGCAAAGGGATGGTCTCGTAAGGCATCATGGCACTGGTAGCAAGCAAAGTATTCCTCGCATCGAGCACAAAGAAGGCCGGCAATATCAACATCTGAATGATAATGAGCGCAGGTACCAACAGTCCCAATATCAACACCGACCATGGCCACTCCTTTGAAACCAAAGAAGCGCTTATTCATGGTGCTGCCATAAATCTTGGAAGGCCTGCTGCATCAAGGCAACCTGACTTTGATACGGTAACAAGAGCTCTGCTAGTTCCGCTGCTGTCATTTCTTCCGTTACCTGGCCAACCGCCAAGTTCAATCGAAGGTTGACAGGTAAGCGATTAACCTTCACGCCCTGTAAGACTAGTGAAAAGGCCAAATCAGCCTGGAAGCCACCATGGCCACCGAAGAAAACAGTCGCAACCGGCAACCCACGCCACTCAGCATAGAGCGTATCAATGGCATTCTTCAAAACGGCGGGATAGCCCCAATTATACTGAGGCGCTACGAATACAACTCCATCATAACTTTGAATTTGCTTCGACCAATCAATTGTTGACTGATTTTGATAATGGCCTGCAGATGGTAGTTCAGGCTCATCCAAAAATGGCAAAGCGACGGTCGCTAAGTCGATTACGTCAGCCTGCACCTCTTGACCACTTAGCAAGGGAGCCAACCAGTAAGCTAAACGCCGGCTCACACTTTTTGTTCGATTACTTCCGACAATTACAGCAATTTTTTTCATTTTTTCTCCAGTAATTAGAGGGCCTTCTTAAAAATCCAAAGATCCATTTACGAGATCAACAAAGTCAATTACAAAAGAGCTCTCGCGGCTTTTTGTCTTGGTGCCTATTATAAACTTTTGAACTTGCACAAAACAATAAATTTTAAACTCACTGTTGACTCATATTTTTTTAATGTTATACTCATAAGCAAGATAACAACTGCAGTGAATGGATGAGTAATTCGCAAGCAATTCTACAGAAAACCGTGATTTGATGAGACACGGTGGCTTGGCTACGGATGAAAATGGTCCAGGAGCGGTTCATAGTTTGGTGAGTCCTCTGTGATAAGCTGGCTACGGTTAACAACCGTTATCATGTTGCGATATAGCCCCCATTGGTGTATCGACTAAGGCTGGTGATAAGACCGGCAAAGTAGAGTGGTACAGCGTTCACATGCGCCTCTAGGTTAAGATTTAAAAATCTAAAACTGGGGGCGCTTTTTAGTGTCTAGAAAAAGGAGAACAGACATGGCAGAAACAGCAGTAGCAACATTGACAAAAGCCCCCGTTCATTTTGATATCGTGGGTTCATTCCTCCGCCCAGAGCGCTTGAAGCAGGCTCAACGAGACTTAAATGACGGCAAAATCAGCCAAGCAGACCTGACCAAAATTCAAGATGAAGAAATCAAGGATTTAGTCGAAAAGGAAGTCAAGGCTGGCCTTCACTACGTTTCAGATGGTGAATTCCGTCGCCACTGGTGGCACTTGGATACCTTCTGGGGTTTTGAAGGCATTAAAAAGACAAATGTCGACCACGGATACCTTTTCCACGATGTTGAAACACGGGCTGAGTCAGCCCAAGTTGATGGCAAGATTCGCTTCACCGACGACCATCCTGATTTGAAAGCCTTCTTGTACTTGAAAGAAATTACCAAAGATTTGGATGTTATCCCCCGTCAAAGCATCCCATCTCCTGCACAAGCCTATGCTGAATTAGTTCGTGGCGAGGAAAACATTGCTATTTTGAAGAAGTTTTACCCAAAGCACGAAGACCTTGTCCATGATTTGACCACTGCCTACCACGACCTCTACTTAGCTCTTTATGCAGCTGGTTGTCGCGACATTAAGTTGGATGACTGTACTTGGGGTATGCTTGCCGATACTGATTTCTGGGCAGAACAAAATATCGATCAAAAGGGCGTTGATGAACTCCAAGCAGAATACTTGAAGATTAATAATCAATCACTGGAAAACTTGCCTGAAGATCTTCGTATCAGCACACACGTTTGCCGTGGAAACTATGCTTCTACATGGGCAGCAAAAGGCGGTTACGCAACCGTTGCCAATACTCTTTTCACAAAGGAAAACGTTGAATCCTTCTACTTGGAATTTGATGACGACCGTTCTGGTGACTTTGCACCATTGGCGAAGGTCCCTGCCGGCAAGCAAGTTGTTTTGGGCTTGGTAACCTCCAAAAAACCTGAACTAGAAGACCCTCAAGTTTTGATTGACCGGGTCAGGGAAGCTAGCCAATTCGTTCCTTTGGAAAATTTGGCTTTGAGTACGCAATGCGGTTTTGCTTCCACTGAAGAAGGAAATCACCTAACAGAAGATGAACAATGGGCCAAGATTAAATTAGTTGTCGATACGGCCGAAAAAATTTGGGGATAGGTGGACAGTAATTCATGAAACAATGGCAAAAATGGACGACAGCCGCCGTCCTGATAGTGGCTGTTGTGAGATGATTCCTACAGAGTTAAAAAGAGTTCGCTCCGTCCTCTTTGAAAAGTAATTACTTTTGAAAAATCCCGCTTAATTGAACGGGATTTTTTGATTGCCAATCTTGTATAATATTAGATACTATAATTTGGAGAAAAACAATGCAGCTTTACTTTTTATGCACTGGTAACTCATCACGAAGCCAGTTTGCCGAGGTTTACGCCCGTTACTATGCACCAACAGATTGGTCAATCAAAAGTGCTGGCACCAACCCCCGTGGCGTCCATCCGCAAACAATTATGGTATTAAACCAGGAAGGCTTTGATACCACTCATCTAACCTCTGATTCGATCGATGATAACTTTTTCAATTCATCTGACTACATTGTGACCCTTTGCGGTGATGCTCGAGATAATTGCCCAATCACAACCGACTCCGTCCAAACAATTCATTTTCCATTAGCAGACCCTGCCAGGGTAACTGGCTCCGATGAAGAAATCACTGATTTTTTCCAAAAAACCGCAACAGAAATTAAGCATCTAATGCAGACATTCATTACCGACATACAAAAAAACGCCTAAGGTAGACTTCTGAAGAAGCCCCTTAGGCGTTTTTACTAAAATTCATTTATTGATGGTGAGAACCACGATCAAGATGGTGATCATCCCCATCTTGGCGGCGCTTCCTATCGACTGGGTTCACTGGATCATCGATTCGGCGGTTCCAGCGATCCATCTTGGGCATCTGATTTTTAACTTCCAACTGCCGCAGTTTCGAAACGGTTTTATGCTCAATAAAGAGCGGAACAACCTCTTCAACCGTATCACTCAAGCGCAAGCGGTAAAAATAACGGAGGTGGACAGAATGTGACTGCAACCAAATTCGACCACCAATTAAGAATCGATCCCATGATGAAATCTTGGAGACAGCCTTCAAATCAGTATAGTAGTTATTAGTAATAACATACTTAAAGTCACCAATACTGCGGTTTTTATCGAGCCCATAGCGAATCTTTTGTGGCTCAAGAACACCCTGCTTAACCAAAACCTTGGCAATTTGGTGAATGTAATATTCAACTTGTGGGTCAACCTTGAAACCAAGGTTTAAAACAACTCGAACCATATTTTGGCTTCCCATCAAATCGACTGAATAACTCTTTTCGTATGGGTTAATGGATTCTCGAATCGTGACAAACCAGTAAACCTTGGCCCGCTTTGGCCTTGCCCCCAATAGCGAGTAGATGACTGACTTCTTAATTTGATAATCATCATGAACGTTCACGATATAAACTAAGTTTTTCGCCATCAAAGGCTCTTCTGAGTCGTTGGAGAGCTGCATCAACTGGCGGCGGTAGTCTTTCAAGGACAAATAATCATTGTTATAAGACAGTGCTTCACGACGCTTGTTTCCATAGAACCAGAAAACCATGACCGACAAAATTAGCAGCATCAAAATCACTGTGAAGTATCCACCATGAATGAACTTACCCAGACTGGCAATCAGGAAGAGGGTTTCCAGCAAGCCAAAGGGAACGGCAAACAAAATAGCCAGGCTTGTACGAGTCTTAAAGCGAATAAACTCGAACAACAACGTCGTCGTCATCAGCATCGTAACCGTGATTGCCAAACCATAGGCTGATTCCATATTATGAGAAGTCCGGAAAAGCACCACAACGATTACGCCGGCAACAAAGAGCATCCAGTTGACAATTGAGATATACATTTGACCGCGGAAGTCGTTTGGATAAGTAATCCGCAACCGGGGCATAATTTTCAGCGAAATGGCCTCCGATACCAAAGTAAAGGCCCCTGTAATCAAAGCCTGCGAAGCAATGACGGCTGCAAGCGTACTCAAGACAACGCCGACCAACCGCCACTGGTTCGGTAGAATATCAAAGAAAAGGTTCAAGTTTGAACCACTTGCATTGTGCATAATCACCCATGCACCTTGCCCCATATAATTCAAAACCAGTGTGACATAAACAAATGGCCAACTTAAATAAATATTGCGCTTCCCTACATGTCCCATATCTGAATACAGCGCTTCAGCACCAGTCGTCGCCAAGAAGATATTTCCTAAAATAAAAATACCTAGACGGTTATCTGGACTAAACAGCGTCTGTACAGCATAAACAGGCGAAAGAGCCTTTAAAATTTCTGGATATTGAAAGACTTGTAACAGGCCAAAGAAACCAATAAAGGTAAACCAAATTAGCATCATTGGACCAAACATTCGACCAATCTTGATTGTTCCCTTGCGTTGGAGGGTAAAGACGACCAACAAAATCGTCAACACCACCGGCACAACGAAATCAATTCCCGTTGGAAAGATCAAGGAACCAAACTTTTGCCCCTCTAACCCTTCCACAGCAGACGTAACCGTCACCGCTGGTGTCAAAGCGCCATCGGCCAAAAGAGCCGCCCCACCGACCATTGCCGGGATGATGAGCCACTTCATGTTTCGATTGCGGACTTTACTATACAGGGAGAAGATACCACCTTCACCGTGGTTATCGGCCTGCAAGGCAATTAAGACATACTTAATCGTCGTAATTAACATCAAAGTCCAAAAAACAAGGGAAATTGACCCAATTACCAAGTCCTTCATATTATCGGTATGTGCATTACCGGCAATAATCGCATTCATGGTATATAGTGGGGACGTTCCAATATCACCGTAGACAATGCCTAAGGCGATTAAGAAACCACCATACTTTAACCGCTTCTTTGCTGAATCAGTCATTTCTTCTCTCCTATAAAATCAGCTATTGATGGTCACTTTCTTCATGACTGTTGAGTGCCTCAAAGAACTAATCTAATTTAGATAAAAGTATTTTTCAATCTATTTTCTTGGTTTTCAAATCGTTTTTCCAACATCAAGAGCACTTTTGTCGCGCAACTTTTTTTCTACCAATCAAAGGAGAGTTTAACTCGCTTAGCAGGAATATACAAGGAAAAATCATGCTTTTCATTAGTTCATTTTTACCACTATTTTACTTTTATTTCAACAAACGCTAATTCAGTGGTCATCTAGCAGCATTGACTGGTACCAATCAAGTCCCAACCAGTAAAGAACTATATTAAATTCATTGCAAAAATATCAACATCATAAGGCTTGGCTGGGTATCTTCGGACTTCCATGCAGGCTGAATTGCTAAACAAGCTCACCTGCTTGTCAACACAAAAAATAGCTAATTAACAACTACTACAATCCTAGTCAAAAATAAAAGACATCACCGGCATCATGATTAGCACTACCTTTCAAATCAGATAGTAGCACATGGATTAGGTGCTGTCTTTTTTGGATACTAACAACCAGCGCTTTTAGTCATTATCGAAGTTATCACGAGCAGCTTGCGCCCATACTTCATCAACCATATTGTTTAGGCCTCGCTGGTCCCCCGCGATACTTTTCTGGACAGCCAAGCTCACATCCGATGCAAAGACGGCCGGCGACTTAATATGATTAACCACAGAAAAGGTGATCAACATAGCAAAAAAAGCCGAGGCCACAATCGCAATAATTTTTGATTTTTTATTTGGATCAAACATACAGAATTGTCCTCTTGTCGTGTTTTAAGCTAATTTTTTGTCAAAGTACTTAGCGATTAATGACAAACCATAGTTTAGCAAAAAGTATACCACCGTCAAGACCACAAGAACAGGAATAATGTAGTTCGTATTCTGAGCATAAACGATCTGGCCCCGGTACGTCATTTCAGCCAGGACAATTCCAGATGCCAAACTCGTATCCTTCACTAAGGAAATCAGCTGCGAAATAATTGGTGGAATCATCTTCTTATAGGCCTGCGGCAAAACAACATGTCCCAGCGTCTGCATGTTGGACAAGCCGTTTGCTCGAGCCCCCTCAAATTGCCCTCGATCAACTGCTTCCAGGCCACCACGCACAATTTCAGCCAACATGGCCGACTCAAAGAACGTCATCGCTGCCACAGTCGCCCAAAAAATTGGCAAGTGCAGGCCTAATTGCGGCAAGGCAAAGTAAGTAAAAAAGATAATTAACAGCAGTGGTAAGTTGCGGACAATGTTGTTCAACGTGCCAACAAAGGATGAAAAAAATGGAATCTTTTCAAATTGAATAATCCCCACAATGGAACCAAACAGAAGACTCAAGACAACCGAAAGAGCTGAAACGCCAACAGTAATAGCTAGGCCACCGAGCAGATAGCCCATGTTCGCTGAGGTAAAAGCGTTAAAAAATTCAGACATGGACTTTTCCTCCTTAAGCATTCTTCTTCAACTTGGTTTCCAAGTGCTGGACGTAGTAACTCAAAGGCATCGTAATCATCAAATAGAAAACACCAATAATGATATAGGTCATAAAGGTATCAAAGGACGCTGCCGCTACCAAATTCCCCTGGTACATTAAGTCCAAACCACCAACAAAGGCTAAAATGGAAGAATTTTTGACCAGGTTGATCAACTGATTTCCCAATGAAGGAATCGCCACCTTAAAGGCCTGGGGTAAAATGATCACCCGCATAGCTTGGTTAAAGGTCAACCCGTTAGCGCGAGCTCCTTCCATTTGGCCGGCTTCAATGGACAGAATGCCGGCACGAACCGATTCGGCAATAAAAGCGGATGTGTACAGCGTCAACCCGACCGTTCCAGCGACAAAACCCGTCATCTTAATGACCTTTGCGACCGCCAAGTACAAGAAAAGCGTAACAATCAAGAGCGGAATATTCCGGAAAACTTGAACATAGATATTCCCAATGGCGCGGTTAATCTTCGAAGAGGAGACCTGCATAATGGCAAAGAGGGTTCCCAAAATGAGCGAACCGATTAAGGCAATGATACTGGCCAACAGTGTGTGGCCAAATCCTTGGACAAAAACTGAAAAATATTGATTTAAAAGGCTCATTTGTTTACCTCCAAATCATGCCAATCCAAGCCAGGAACATTACGGAACCACTTTTCAACCAAACGGTTGTAGGTACCATTTTCCTGCAAGACCTTTAACGCTCGGTTAGCCTGCTTTGTCATTGGTTTTTGGTTATGATCAAAGGCCATTCCATATGGTGCCTGCGTAAAGATTCCACCAACAAGGTGGTAGTCTGGATTTTCGGTCGCTAGGCCATAAAGGATGGCATTATCCGTTGAAAGTGCCTGTCCCTGACCCGATTTCAAGGCCTGCATGGCAGAAGCATAATCCTGCAAGGCAATAATTTTAGCCTTTGGAGCGTACTTTTTCGTCTCTTGGGCGGCAGTCGTTCCGACGACAACTAAAACGGTGTACTTCGGATCGTTCATATCCTTAACAGATTGAATACCTGAGTCTTTTTTAACCAGTAATGATTGACCGGCGTTAAAGTAGACTTTCGTAAAGTCTACAATTTTTGCTCTTTCCGGTGTAATCGTCAACGTGGAAATCAGTCCATCGATATTCGTATTTTTCAGCAATTGAATTCGTGAAGCAGAAGTAACCGGCACAAAAGCTGCTGAAAGTTTCGTATTTGTTTGTTTAGCAATTTGGGCGGTCATCGCCTTGGCCAAGTCAATTTCAAAACCAGCTGGTTGGGCAGTCTTAGTATCCATCAAGCCAAAGAGTTTCGTATCGGCTTTGACACCCCATGTTATTTGCCCCTTCTTTTCAACCCGGGCCAAGGTATCTTGGTGCGCTTTGTTTTTCTCAATCGTCACGCTGGCCCAAAAGGCTCCCAGCAAAATCAGGGTAGCCAAAACCAGCGAGGCAATGATTCCAAAACGGCGTCGTCTAATCTTTTCCATACGCTTTGTCTAACTAACGTCAATTTAGCCAGACCCTTCCTTCCATTTTAGTGATGTTCTACCTGGTTCAAGAACTTCTTGGCCCGTGGTTCTGTCGGGTTCTCAAAGAATGCTTCGGTTGAACTATCTTCTAAGATTCGGCCATCAGCCATAAAGATTACCCGATCAGCAACCGCCTTGGCAAAATTCATTTCATGAGTCACCACCAGCAAGGTCATCTCCGAATCACGCGCAATATCGCGCATAACATCAAGTACACCCCCAATCATTTCGGGGTCCAAAGCAGAAGTTGGCTCATCAAACAGTAAGGCCTTTGGCTTCATTGCTAGTGAACGGGCAATGGCCACTCGTTGCTTCTGTCCGCCTGATAACGCAGCCGGCATGCTATTGGCCTTATCGGCTAAACCAACCTGTTCCAACAATTCCATGGCAATTCGCTTATTTTCAGCCTCATCGCGATGCAAAACCAAGCGCGGTGCCAGCATAATATTTTCCAAAACCGTCTGATTATTGTAAAGGTTAAAGTGCTGGAAAACCATCCCAACGTTCTTACGAATCTTATTAATATCTGTCTTGGGATCATGCAGGTCAAAACCATCAACCAACAATTGTCCCTCTTCGATTTCTTCCAAACCGTTGATTGTGCGAATCAAAGTTGACTTTCCGGAACCAGATGGGCCAATCAGGACTACCGTTTCACCCGCGTCAATTTTCAAGTTCACATCATGTAAGGCATGAAAATCCCCATAGTACTTTTGTACATCTTTGAATTCAATCATTGACATCGCTTTTCTCCTCGACAAAAAAGTCGCCCTTTCCTAACTGCAGGAAAAGGCGTTAAGATTAATACGTACATTTTACCATTTATAGCCCCTCTACGTTAGGCATTTTGACTAAAAATCTTGAAAGTCACCAACTTCTATTAGCTTATTGCCAAATAGCCGAACTAATGATTCCTAATTTGTTCGAAAGAAAAAAACCATTCAGCAAAATGAACGGTTTTTCTTCATCTATATTTGTATTAAGTAAACAGTTATGCCAACTTATGATCAAACCACTTGGCAATCAATGACAGACCGTAGTTTAACAAAAAATAAACCAAGGTCATCACAACCAAGACAGGCACGATGAAATTCGTGTTTTGTGCATAGATAATTTGACCACGATAAGTCAATTCCGCAAGAACAATTCCAGACGCCAAACTCGTATCCTTCACTAAGGAAATCAGTTGCGAAATAATCGGTGGAATCATTTTCTTGTAGGCTTGTGGCAAAACAATGTGCCACATCGTCTGCATGTTAGACAAACCATTGGCACGTGCCCCCTCAAATTGGCCGATATCAACAGCTTCCAATCCGCCGCGGACAATCTCAGCTAGCATGGCTGACTGGAAAACAGTCATAGCCACAACCGTTGCCCAAAAAATTGGCAAGTGCAGACCTAACTGTGGCAAGGCAAAGTAGGTAAAGAAAATGATTAACAGCAACGGCAAGTTACGGACGATATTATTGATTGTTCCAACGAAGCTTGAGAAGTAAGGAATCTTTTCAAAGAAAACAATTCCAATAATGGAACCAAAAATCAGACTCAAAATAACCGAGATGATTGAAACCCCAACGGTAATTCCTAGACCGCCCATCAAGTAGCCGAGGTTTGCCTCTGTAAAGGCACTAAAAAATCCTGACATTCTGCGGCCTCCTTATGCGTTCTTCTTCAATTTATGTTCAAGGTGTTGGATGTAGTAACTTAATGGCAAGGTAATCAACAAGTAGAAGAGTCCAATGATAATGTAAGTCGTAAAAGTGTCAAAGGAGTTTGCTGCCACGATGTTTCCTTGATACATCAAGTCCAAACCACCAACAAAGGCCAGAATCGATGAGTTCTTAACCAGGTTAATAAACTGATTGCCCAATGAAGGAATCGCCACCTTAAAGGCCTGAGGCAAGATAATCACTCGCATGGCCTGACCAAACGTTAACCCATTTGCTCGTGCGCCTTCCATTTGACCGGCTTCAATAGAAAGAATGCCTGCTCGAACAGATTCAGCAATGAAGGCTGAAGTATACAGTGTCAAAGCAATTGTTCCAGCCGTAAAACCTGTCATCTTGATCACCTTGGCTACCGCTAAGTAAAAGAAGAGCGTGATAATCAACAGGGGAATATTCCGGAAAATTTGAACATAGATATTACCAATTGAACGGGCAACTTTTGAATTCATGACCTGCATAATCGCAAAAATTGTTCCCAAAATTAGTGATCCCACCAAGGCAAAGATACTAGCCAACAGAGTGTAACCAAATCCTTGGAGGAAGACTGAGAAATTCTGTTCAAACAAGCTCATTCGTGCACCTCCAAATCATGCCAATCCAAACCGGGTACTTGGCCAAACCACTTCTTGATTAATTGATTGTAAACACCGTTTTTCTTCATGGTGTTGATTGCCTGATTCACTTGGTCAACCATTGGCTTTTGATCATGATCAAAGGCCGCCCCATAAGGACCGTTAGTCAACGTACCACCCACAACCTGGTAGTCTGGATTTTCTGTAGCCAAACCGTACAATATAGCATTATCGGTTGATATAGCTTGTCCTTGACCGGCCTTCAATGCCTGCATGGCTGAGGCATAGTCCTGCAAGGCAATTGTCTTGGCCTTCGGTGCAAACTTCTTAATGTTTTGTGCAGCGGTTGTTCCGACAACCACCAAAACAGTCTTACTTGGATCGTTCAAATCATTCACTGACTTGATACCCGAATCTTTCTTAACCAAAAGTGACTGACCCGCAGGGAAATATGGTTGACTGAAGTCAACAATTTTTGCCCGTTCTGGGGTAATCGTCATGACACCAAAGACACCATCGATGTTGGTATTCTTTAGTAATTGAATCTTGGAAGCGGTTGAAACCGTCACAAAGGATGGTGTCAACTTTTCGCCCAATTGCTTACTAATTTGCTTGGTGACGGCCTTGGCCATATCGACATCGAATCCTTCAGATTGACCAGTCTTTGTGTCCATCAAACCAAACAACTTAGTATCAGCTTTGATTCCCCAGACAATCTTGCCACTCTTCTTTACCCGAGTGAGGGTATCCTGGTGCTTGGCATTCTGAGCCACTGTTTGTTGCGCCCAGAATAGACCGAAAACAATCGCCAGGGCTAAAATAATGGTCGCGATTAACCCAAAGCGGCGCTTCTTTGCCTTTTCCATAAAGCAATTCCCCTTTCCCGTCTTCTTAGTGGTGTTCCACCTGGCTTAAGAACTTCTTCGCCCGCGGTTCTTGAGGGTTTTCAAAGAAACTAGCTGTCGAATTATCTTCCAGAATGCGACCGTCGGCCATAAAGATGACCCGATCGGCTACCGCCTTGGCAAAGCCCATTTCGTGAGTCACCACCAACAAAGTCATGGATGAGTCTTTAGCGATATCACGCATAACATCCAAAACATCCCCAATCATTTCGGGATCCAATGCAGAGGTTGGTTCATCGAACAAGAGCGCCTTTGGCTTCATTGCCAAAGACCGAGCAATGGCAATCCGTTGCTTTTGACCACCTGACAAGGCAGATGGCATGTTGTTTGCTTTGTCAGCCAAACCAACTTTTTCGAGCAGCTCCATTGCAATTCGCTTGTTTTCGGCTTCTTCCCGACCCAAAACTAAACGCGGTGCCAACATGATGTTCTCTAACGCTGTTTTATTGTTATACAAATTAAAGTGTTGGAAAACCATTCCGACATCTCGACGGATTTTATTAATGTCAGTTTTGGGGTCGTGAAGGTCTTGACCATCCACAATCAACTGCCCGTCTTCGATTTCTTCTAAACCGTTGACGGTTCGAATCAAAGTCGACTTTCCTGACCCAGAAGGGCCAATTAAGACAACAGTCTCACCCGCATCAATTTTTAAATTGACGTCATGAAGGGCATGAAAGTCACCATAGTACTTTTGTACATTTTTGAATTCGATCATTGACATCGTTTTTCTCCTTACAACATTTATTCTAGTCGACCATAAGTAGACCAAGCTTATTTCCATCTTACGGGTCAACGTCCTAAAATCTGACAAACTTTGTTAGCTAACATAACAAAATAATGAAAAAAGTTTAAGTCTTTTCTTATATTATCCACCTAAAAACAAACAAAAAGAGCAAAAGAAGACAAACGTTCTGCTTTTACTCTAAAATGATTTACCCGTTCTGCCACTGGTTGTTAGGCCTGGTGACCCGTTTCCAATGTATCTTCCAATTTTTCAATTAATGGTTCGACCGGGAAGCGCTTTCTGAGGTAATCAAAAATTGCTAAGATGATTGGTCGGACAATCAAGAAGAAGATTGGTACAGCAACAAAGAACGTTTTCACCCAATTCATCAAGTAACCAGGCAAGAATTGTGGATACAGACGATGGTACATTTCAGTCAACCAGAGCATCATGATGGAAACATTAAGCATCATCACGGTTAATGGCACCGTGTAACTTTCGGATAAATGATTTTTAATAAATTTCGGATAATGCTGATGAAGCCGCATGGTAATTGGCAAGGTCACAAACGTGCGCAGGCAATAAATAAAGACCACAATAACAGGGTACATGAGCCAAACGCGCTCCAACTTTTTTTCGGAAAAACCAAAACGAATAACAGTATTATATGTGGACATGATGGCAACCATCACGATTGGAAAAACCCAAGCAAGAGTATTGGGGTGGTGCAAAAGCTTATGTAAAAATTTGGATAACGATTTCATCTAATCAGTTTCCTTTCATCGATTATATTTTTCCAACAAAAAATCAGCCAGAGCGCCGCGATGGCAACTCTAGCTGATTCAACGGCAGGAAATGTCAAAGTACTTATATTTCAACCATAACAGAAAACCTGACATTTGTCTAAATTTGTTAACATTTCTACCTTACTAGCAATTAAAAAAGCAATTCAGAGTCTGAATTGCTTTCGCAAAGTTGTCTTTATTAATGTTGGCCTGTTTTATCGCTGATTTTTACCAATCATTCGAACGTTCGCTAACTTATCGGTTGGAAAGACCATGATCAACAAGATTAGCAAGGACACAATATCGTTCAACGCTCCGTTTGAGCCAAAACCATCAGACAAGATATCGATGGCAAAAACAATCCAAACCAGGACTGCATTCAACCCCGTATCTCTTATACGACGGACCTCTAATGATAAAGCAGGAATCAAAACCGCCAAAAAAATCAACGCTGAGATAACTAACCAGGCGATGAGTCCCCCTGATAAAGTCATTAACCAATGCCAGATATTGAGATTTTCCTGAATTGGTGACAGCCCGGCCACAACCGCAAAAAAAATGGTGGCAACTATCCAAAGGATTGTCAAAATAGATCCAAGTAAAACCATCCACCAATATTCTGCTCTAGTTGCAGTTCCAGTAAAATTAAAATAGTTTTTCCAAAAGCTTTTGAAAGCAGCGCCCATAGTCATTTACGTTGTTCTCCTTCTCTATTCCTGTTAGCCTCCATTGTACGCAAGCAAGGAGAGGCATGCAAGGTGGAATAGGGTTGAAGAAAGGATTTTATTTTGGCCGATTTTTTCTTACTACTTTAACGAGGCACGCTTCCCCTGTGCTTTCGCCTGAGCTTCGGTCATCGTAATAATATTGTTCTTATTAGTGCGTGCTGGCATTGACGCGGTACTATACCAGTATACGTCTGACTTGCCACCACCAGTGACATAAACTGTTCTATCAGATTCACCACTATTACCTTGATCAGGCTGGGTGGATTGCACAGCAGGTTCCGCTGTACTCTGTTCCTGCTTTTTGGTCGTTGAGGAATCTGACTCACTTTTCTGTGTTGGAGAACTCGTACCGGCCTTAGCAACTGTATTTGTTGCTCGTCCACTAGCGTAATCAATCGTCCCATTTGGTGTACTATTATCCAAAACGACATGGGTAACACCATTATGATCAGTTGATTCTTTATCAGACCCCAACTTAATCGCAAGCATCTTACCCGAGCTGTCTAAACCAACATAATCCAACTTGACCTGACGGGGAATCAATTCATCCCCCTGGTAAATTGGCGTTACTTGATAATCTAGCCAATAATTGGGATGGTTAGCCAACCAAGAATCAAGACGCTTTTCATAAAAAAGCATCGAATCCTGATTGCTATCGTTCATTCCCTGGTAATCACCAGCATTCATCCAAGCCGTTTCTGGTACTAAGTTCTTAGGCTCATCATTCAAGCCACTAAATTGGTAGCCAACCAAATGACCACGATTCATGACCCAAGCCTGCTTGGTCCCATCACCATAATAAAACTTAAAATTATGCCATCCAACAGGATTGTACTTTAATTTTGCTGCCCGCTTTACTTTTGGTTCATCCTTATCCTGCAATTGAATATGAGAATAAGTTGCTCGACCCAATTGATCTAAGTTACCCATGACCATTTGCCGCTTACCGGTAAAGGCTAAGAGGCCACTAGCCGTTTGCTGTTTATGGTCAACATTGGCACTCGAACTTTGATTACTTACAGCACTACCTGAAGTAGAAGACTTCTTCTTTGACTGCGATGTCGTTGTAGCTGATTTTTTAACCTTTTGCTTGTCATCAGCCTGTGATTGATTGGTAGGTGCCGTTCCCAAAACAATTACAAAAAAAGCCAGTGTTACGACCAGCAGCCGCTTACCACGCTTTTGCAACTTTAACCCTGCTCGCTTATTTTTCACCCATTCGACCATTAGCCAAATCAGGGACACGAAAAATAGCATGGCAAAAAATCCATTCATAGTTTCTCCCTCGCTTTTAGCGTGTTTTTGCGCACGTTGTTCAAGTTATGGAAGAAAATACTAAATCTGCTGATTACATTTTTTTAGCAATTAAAGACTTTGCTAAAAATTCTCTCTAGTATTTCTACCATCACCCATCCAAACGTTAGACATTTAGATATTAATTTATACCTTTTTCTATTCTACAATATTTTTTTCTAATGTAAATTGATGTATAAAAGTGCAAAGGAGCCGTAATCGAACGTAATTTTATATTGACAAAATCATGACAAAATTTGCAAGCAATCTTTACTTTGGAATTATTCGATTAAAACAACAAACAACGAAATTCAATAAAACCAGCCCCGAGTTATCCATCTGAAACCTTAACCAATCAAGACTCTTTTATCTGGATACTTTAAAATTCACCATTAATGATGACCAGCCAAATGAGTACTTTGTTTTCTTAAACAAGAATGATAACCAGATTCTGGCAGATGGAACTCAAGATAGCGAATGGCTATTGGCTAAGATGTGTGAATGAAAAAAGCTGAATGTTAACCATTCAGCCGGTTCATGCCAAAAATTAATTAATCCCTTGGAAACTCTTTATCCAACAACTCCATAAAAATCATTGATAAACAGGGAAAACAGAAGTGCTGTCTGAATATTTCAATCCAGAAAACTCCGTTAATTTCTGCATCATTTCAGTTGGAATCACAAAATTAGTGGCAGCGTTCATCTTCATATGTTCCACAGTCGATGCCTTTGGCAAAGGCAACAAGCCCAATTCCAACAGGTATCGGACTGCTAATTGAGGAACCGTAACATTTAGTTTGCTAGCCAGTTGCTTAATTTCGACATTATTCATCAAATCACCATGACCGAATGGTGAATGTGCCTCAACTAAGATGTCATGCTGCTGAGCATAATTGATTAATTCAAGTGGCATGTGCCCAATATGTGCCAAGACTTGATTCACCATCGGCTTAATGTGACCGTTCTTAATTAAATTTTGCAGGTCCACCTGTTCAAAGTTTGCCACACCAATTGCTTTGACCTTACCCTCAGCGTATGCCTCTTCCATAGCTTGCCATGTCGCTAAATTTCCCTCAAAATAATGATCAGTCCCCTTATAATCAGCCCAAGGCTTTGGCGAATGAATTAACAAGAGGTCAATATAGTCAACCTTGAGCCTGCTTAAAGCATTATCGATTTCGGCTTTCGCTGTTTTATAATCCTTGACCTCAGCAGCTAATTTCGTTGTCACAAATACTTCTGAACGCTTGATACCAGCATTTCGAATCCCCTGACCAACGCCCTCTTCATTGCCATAAGCAGAGGCCGTATCAATGTGGCGATAACCAACCTTGATAGCATTCTCAACTGCTCCAACAACTTCTTGATTATCAAGTAGCCAAGTACCAAATGCAATCTTAGGAATCTTTACTTGATTTGATAATTGATATGTTTCTTCTAACAACTGAATTTCTCCTATAAATTTTGGTATGTTTTATCATCAACAGGCTCCAACCATTCAGGTGTTCCAGCCGTAATCGCAATGTGTTCAAACCAAGAGTCCGCCTGCGCTCCATGCCAATGTTTAATACCATCTTTAGTCACAATCACATCCCCCTGTTTCAAAGATTGAGCAGGTTGACCTTCTTCTTGATACCAGCCTTTTCCGTCAGTAACGAGCAAAATTTGATACCCATCATGGTGAATATGCCAGTTATTTCGTGACCCAGGTTCAAAGGTAACCGTCCCAACTGAAATTTTTTCATCGGGACTAGTGGTTAAACCATTTAAAAACGTATCACCAATAAAGAATTGCCCATATGGGTTTGGGATTCCTTTGCCAAAAATACCACCATTTTCCAATTCATTAAATTTTGTCATTGTTCTCCCCCGTATACATTTTTCAGAATACTAAAGGCCGACCACCCTTTTGGCCAACCTGTATAAAAGGCTAATTGCGTAATCAACGCAGCCATCTCTTCTTCACTAACACCATTTTCTTTGGCTTTCGCCATGTGAAACGGTAATTGCTCAAAAGCTCCCATCGAAATCAAAGCCGAATTGGTTGCTATACTTCTCGTCTTTGGATTCAAGGTATCATCGGCCCAGACTTCACCAAATAAAATATCATCATTATATCTGGCAAAATCAGGAGCAACCTGGCCCAGTTGATCACGACCTGCTGTTACTTTATCTTTCATAGTAGTCCTCCTATTGATATGGTTATTTTAATCCCTAGAGTTAACTCTAGGTCAATGGTTGTGCTATAATTTTTGCATGGCTAACAAAAAACAAACTTTTAAAATCAAAGACGTTGCGGAAAAAACCGGTTTAACTGAGTACACACTCCGCTACTATGAAAAAGAGAGACTGATTGTTCCTGATCGGACCCCTTCTAATATTCGAATTTATAGCGAAGACGATGTCAATTGGTTACTTTTTATTGAACACATGCGTTCTACCGATATGTCAATCGAGGATTTGAAACACTTTGTCAAATTGCGGCGGTATGGTAGCGATTATGAAGAAGAAATTTTACATATTTTAGTACGTCATCGAAAACAAGTAGCAGACAAATTACAACGATACCAAGAAAACCTCAACTTGCTGAACCATAAGATCGACATGTATACCGGCCAACTGCGTGACCGTGACCAGAATTTATATGAACATTTTGTTGACTGGCTGTCAGCAAAAAAAGACGAAAAACAATAGATTTTGTTTTTCGTCTTTTTGCTATCAGTAAATTGAATGCCAACCACCCACATAAACTAATCCGTTTTAAGTTATACTGTTTGTAATATTAAGCAAAGCAACTTTAAGAGTCAGGTTTTACTGATTTAAAAAAGGCAACCATCGAGTCGATTTTTGTCTATCATAGCGACAATACGAGATTGAAAAGGAAAAAATGTAAAATTATCACATTATCATGAGGGTGATGGCGATAACTTCGCCAGCTGGCAATGGGATGAAAACTTTATTAATCCACTGTCTGATGACGTCATTCACCCTTTTACGGCAGAGGATTGGGAAAAGATTTTTCGTAATTCTTCTAGAAGTAACGAAACTGTTGAGTTTACTGTTCGCACGGTCGATGATGATAGCTTAATTGGGTTTGTTAGTCTATCAAACATCAGTATTCGTAACCATTCTTGTGAACTAGGTATTGGTTTTCCAAAGGAAGAAGATCGGTCTAAAGGATACGGTCAAGAAACACTGTCCTTGATATTAGACTATGGTTTCAATAACTTAAACATGCATAAAATAAAATTGTCAGTTTTCCCTTTCAACACGGGGGCTGTAAGGGCCTATACTAAGGCTGGTTTTGTTAAAGAAGGCACTTCAAAAAATGAAGTCTTTTATGCTGGTAATTGGGTCGACTTCGACCACTACGTTATTTTTCAAGAAGACTGGTTTGCCAGTCAGCAATAAAAAGATTGAATCGATGATATTAAATGCCCACTACTCTAATTCGGGTTGTGGCCCTTTACGAACATTTTTTAACCAAACTACTTAATCAGTGACAATCCATGTCACGGCCCAGTACAGGAGACTACGTATGGCAATTACTTTTGGTAAACCAAATAAAAATGATCTAGATAAAATTATGAATATTGAACATTCAGGGTTTTCTGAAGCTGAAGCGGCTACTGCAAACAGCATGTTAGAACGAATAAAAGTTATCCCAGATACTTTTATTGTTGCCTATGATGAACAGGAAGATCCTGCAGGTTATATTGTCGGTCCGGCTTCGACGGAACGTTATATTACAGACAACCTATTTGAAACTTCAGTTCCAAATTCAGTGCATGCACCTTATCAAACAATTCTTAGTTTGGTAGTATCACCAGACAAACAAAAAATGGGCATTGCAAGTCAATTATTGCAACAGTTGGCCATAGTTGCTGAGCAACAAGGACGACAGTTAATAACCCTAACATGTTTAGAAAAATTGGTTCCATTTTATGAAAGAAACGGTTATCAAGTCGACGGCATTTCTAATTCTCAACATGCTGGTGAGACTTGGTATAACATGATGAAAAAGCTTTAATTATCGAGATTGTTAAAGACAATGTTAGATTTCAACCGTAATAAAGATTCAATAAAAAGCTTACGATTTAAAATCGTAAGCTTTTTTGTCCTTTAGCCGTACTTTTCTTGTGCCAAAAAAGTACCATTTTTGTAATTTACTCTTGACTTCTCTTGATTACTCAAAAAATCAAAATCGCTTAAGACTGGTATTTGTGACGCCTCTTGACGTTCCCTGATGGTACTCATGGAGAAGAAGGGACTCCAATAAGCCCAGTCATATCAACGTTTTAAGTTTTTTCCTCTACTTTTTCCGCTACTTCTGCTTTTTTAACTAATTAAATTGCTCAAGACTTCGCCCGTTTGTTCGCTGGCTTTCTTGGTAATTTCTGCATAAACATTCAACGTGATATTGGCGTCTGCATGTCCTAAATAACTTTGTACCTGTTTCACGCTTGCCCCTTGTTCTAATGCTAATGTTGTCCAAGTATGTCGCAAGCCATGCATGGCTATGCCGTTGGCCACTTTGTAATTATCACTAACCTCATGTAGCCACTTATTGGGTCGGAGCGGTTGCAATGGTTTGCCGTTGTTATTGAAAACAAAGCTATCAGGCTCTTTGTTCTTGCTTAAGTTATACCATTGCGCCAACTTCCTGACCATGTCACTGGCTACCTTAATTGTTCTTGTGCTGGTCTCTGACTTCGTGGCCTTGATGTATCCGTTGCCATGCAAACCACGGCCTAGCGCCTGCTCTATTGTGATATAACCGCCATCAAAATTTACATGTTTCCACTGCAAGGCAAGAACTTCTTCCGTTCTCATCCCCGTGACGGCTACCAATCTCAATAGCGTGTAAGCCTGCCTGTTAATCTGGCAATATTGACCATCTAGCACCTCGATAAAACGTTTGAACTCTTCAGCGTCCATGGCTTTCTTTTTCGTCTGGCTCTTGCGCTCTCTTGGCATATCCACCTTAGTGAACGGATCAACGTCTATCATGTCCATCTTGACGGCCATCTTAGTAAGTTGATTAAAGTAGCCAACTACTTTTTTGTACTTAATCAGTTTCGCCTGCATTGTGTTGAGATATTTCTGTAAAGATAGCGGGGTTATTTCACTAATTGTCGTATTCCCCCAAGTCGGCAAGATATGCAGGTCAAAATAGCTTAATACTTTCACTAGGCTACTTTCTTCTACAGTGTTTTGGTAACCATCTAGCCACATTTCATAAAGCTCTCGAACAGTAAAAACTGTTTTGGGGGCTTTTTCGTTGTACTGACTTTGTCCGTTGCTAAACCGTGTTACTTCATTGTTAAACCATGCTGTTGCTTCTCGTTTGCTTGAAAAACCTCGCTTCTGTACCTTTTTTCTTTTCCCGTTGGGCTGTAGTCCTAAATATCCGACTACTTCCCACGCTTTGCCTTTCTTTGTTTGAACTTCTTTTAATTGCATGTTGTCGCCTCCATAGCACCCTAGCTATGTACAAAAGGCAATTTGGGGGATATCATAAAAAGGCGTGCGTTCAGAACTTCTAACAGTCCACCAACGTCACGCCTCTTATTTTGCCACCGTTTGACCTTTTGCACAATGCAACATTTTTTATCTTTTCTTAGTTATTCAGGCTATAAAGCTCATTAGATAATCCGTTTTTTTATGATTTAGACAAAAGACATCCAAAATACGCCTAAACTTTTTACCCCTATATATACCCTATATATACGTATATTATTTTTTATATAAATATATATTGTCTTTGTCTTAAACTCTCTATAAAGGTTGATATAAAGGCTTTTTTGTTTAGACAAAACTTAGACAAAGGCAAGACAAAAGACAAAAGTTAGATATATAAACACTAATTTTTTCTTTCATTTTTAAATATAGATAGCTTTTTTTGTCTAAATTTCAGCCTTTTTTGTCTTACACATTTAACTATCATTCTTCAAGAATGTATGACCTAACCTGTTTCCCGTTAATGGAAGGTCTTCCTTGTGTATATCCTAAGTAAGTCATGACGTCATTTACTTGGCTTTTAATAACAGCCTTATCTTTTCTACTAGCCCAATAATTAATACCACTTTCTAATACTTTCGATTTTAGCTCAGCCATAGGAACAACTTTTTCCTTTGGATAGTCTTTTTTTATAATATCTATAACGTTGTCTTTAATATCTATATTCTCGTTCAAACATTCCGTGATATCTGTAAAGTCACAATGATCAAGTTCCCTATTTAGCAAATACAAGTCATGACATTGATAATATTGATAAGCTTCAGCTAAAACATTGTTATACCATTCTTCAGGCAATTCATAAGATGGATTAACTATTTTTTTCTTACTGACCAAGACCGGGATAACTCGTCTATTTCCTGTTAGATCTGTTAAATAATCACTATTGTTTGTCGTTCGAGCAATAACAAAGTGCCTATTTTTATGAGTAGCCATAGAGTCATAGGGCTTTCTATAAGAAAAAACGTCAGTTGATACGAATTTTTTAAATTCCCTTTCTTGTTTCTCGCCTTTACTAACTTGCATTTCATCATCATTAACCAATAAGCAAACAAGCATTTTCATTTAATCATCTTTATCCTTGAATGACGTGATTTGATCCGTATAAAATTCTTGCCCAATCTTTTTTAAAAATGATGTTTTTCCTGTTCCCTGATTGCCAATAATATCCAGCGTGTACTGGAATGTGCCAACATTCTCACCATCTGCTCCAGCTACTAGGTGCACAACCCAAATACCAATAGCCCGGTTAACACGATTGTCAGCAATACCAAACAGTTTGCTCCCGATGTCCCAAAGTCGTGTTTTTTTGTCCCATTTTTTTGATTTTATCCATTGTTGCGAAGATGAAAAACGGTTTTCAATACCCGCCATTTTGATAGCTTCACTAACGTTTCTACTACTCAAGGATTTTTCTGTTTTTCTTTCTAAATATAAATTAATGAGTATATTTATATTGCTGTCAATTTGGCCCTTTTTGATTTTGATGTTTAAACTATCGTCTTCAAAATCTTCTAGCAAAAAATCATCTTCTAAAAAATCATCATGGCCGATTTTCATATCATTATTGAGCCTTGTCGCTAATTCTGCTCTTAGTGCCATTAATTCCCCCTATTTCTCCATCTCCAAACACAACTCTTCGATCTTGTTAGCAATTTCAATGGACAAACCTGATTTATTTTTTAATACCTTTTCGCTGTCATATTCGTCCACTTGTTTATTTTTAATTGCTATCGCTAATAACTTTGTGATGGCGTTAATCTCTGATGATGAATCTGATATAAATTCAAGATCTAATTTATATACCGTTGTTACTTTTTGTTTTTCCATGTTAAAATGTAGCCAAATAGCCGTATTAAAAGGCGTTTTGTTCAAGTCATTCCCATCTAGTCGCCAAACTTCGGGGGATGTCTTTTTTTTGTGCCTTATTCATGCTTTCGGCTCTCCTTTCTACTTTTCGTTAGTTCCTAAATAGTAGCCAACCTCTACGCCACCAAGACCCACAACGGCCACAGTGACAAGCGTTATTACAATATTCCAAACTTCCATATCATCCCCCCTTAGTGCCACCCTTTAATAACTTTGATAATCTCGTCACGGTCGTACAGAACGCCATACCCTGTGACGTGTGCCTTCACTCGCCCAGCCTTCACTAGATGACGCTTGAACGTATTTGGCGAACAACCGGCATACTTAGAAGAGTTTTTCAAATTAAGCCAGCGTGGCCATTCTGTGACTGTCTGTGATGTTTGTTCCATTGCTATACCTCCTCCAGTAGCCAGTCGTTCAACTTGTCGAACGTTCGCTCTTGTACTGTATCTACCTTGCGGTTGATAATTCGTGAGATAGTCACGCTATTAACTCCTGTTTTTTCCGCTAGCTGCCCATAGTTCAGGCGTTCTCGTGCCTTCTTAATCGTTAAGGCGTCAACAAAGTTTGTTGTTAATGCTTTCATTTCACTTCTCCTTTCATGCATAAAATGCATATAGTTATCAACAATAATATTATGCATTTTTTACATTGTCAAGGACTTTTGTTTGCATTTATTGCATAAGTTGTTAAACTAAAACCATACTTAGGCTCAAAAAGGTTGCATATATGGAACAAAATAGAATTAAACAATTAAGACAAGAGAAAAAAATTAGCTTGACTAAGCTTGCATCCGTTGTTGGCATATCACAGCCAACTCTTTCGAGGTATGAAAGTGGGTATATTAAGAATGGCAAACACCAAGTTTGGCAAAAACTTGCTGATTTTTTTGATGTTCCTATCTCACATCTTCAAGGACTAGATACATTTTCAAGCCAAGGCATTGACTTGCTAATAGAAAGCCTTTCTAGACTTAATGAAAAAAACAACAAAGAGAACACGCCGACGATTGACGGCTTGGCTTTAATTGTTAAACTGCTTTGCTATCACGGAAACGACGATTCCGTAAAAGCATTAAATAGCTTTTTTGATAACCTGAATTATTTTGACCCTGAAAACCCGGGGGTTGATTTAATCGTTGCAGAACAAGCAAAAGAAAATGCAGAATATAAATATTTGTCAACGGGTGGTTTTTCATCAACTCAAGCACTAGAAAAAGATACTTACAAAAAGGCTAAAATGCTTATTGATAGTCTTTCAAAACTTCAGACCCAACAAAATAAGCATAAATAAATCAAAATAAAAAAGCCCACTTGGGCTTGCATGATATAAAGCGCCTTGATTGGTAAGGTATGAACTCCCACTATCGGGGATGAAAGGAAGAACAATATGAATACTAAAGACAAACGATACTTAAAATCCGCTGTTATTTTTGTTATCATTGCGGTTGTCGGCTATACAGTTACTTATTACTAGGACTGTAGCAGGACAAATAAAAAAAGCCCGTTGGGGCTTGCAATGATACTGATTAGCATTAGGAGATAAAAAAACATGATAGCATTAATTGGACTTGCCATTACTTTATTAGGACTTATTATTTTAACAATGGGTCAAACTGCCCCGCTCATACGCTTATACTTTGGAGATAGGAGTGTAATTTCACAAATCTTTTGGGGGACAATCCTATTTTTAATTGGTGGCGGTATACTAATTATAAATGCTGCTTACTTAATGTGATCAGCACAAAAAAGCCCTACTCGTTTGAGTAAGGCTTTTTATATTGGGGATGTTCTGACGGTGTCCAATTCGTTCATCATTACAATTACTGCAAAATACTGCATTATAATGCTAAGAATTGCTAAGGTAAAATGCTGGAATATGTTGGAGTAAATGCTAACATTTGCTAACCTAAATGATAGGTTTTTGTCCCAGGGTTTCTTAGGCGGTGTAGTAGCCATCAGTAAACTACCTAATTCTCTTTCTGCCAGATAATCTGGTTTGAGGACAAACAAAAAGACCTCGTGAGTTGGACTCATGAGGTCTTTTTTATAAACCAAACCACCAATATTCATATTCATCAAAAAATATTTTAACCCCGTCAATTCTTAAATTATCAAAATAATCAGCATACGCAGTCATGTTTTTACCCTCATTTCCAGAAATCCACCAGCTTTTGTTAAATAAAGTTGCAAATTCAACCGTTGGCTTGGGCTCTTCAACAAGTGCATTTAAGGAGAGGTTTAAAATGCACACAGTAACGTGCCAACTAACCATTACTTTTGATGGGTCTTTTTATCGAGCCATCTTTGAGTCATATAATCAAAATACTTATACTGTTTATCAGAAAGTATTAGGTACAACAGAGCCCAAGTTGCCTCTACTCGAGCAACTAATCTTAAAATACTATTATGAATTTTCGTTCAGCTCTGGTATAGAGCTATCTGATCCACCTTATCATCAAAAGATAAATCCAAAAAGATTACAGCGAAAGGTACATCGCGAAGAGACTAGTATTTCTACAAAAGCTCAAAAAGCATTAAAACAACAGCGTGAGGAAATAAAATCAACTCGTCAATTAAAAAAGAAAAAACAGAAGCAGCAGAAAAAACAAAAGAAATTTAAGCAAAAACAAGAAAAAAAACGACTTAAAAAACGAGGACACTAAAAAGGTTACCTAAAAGGTAGCCTTTTTTTATTTCACAACACTGTTATTTCGATTATACAATGTTACAGGTATCAGTAATTTTAAGAATTTATAACTGTTTAAAATATGACCACATGTCGAACATAACTGATATACCTCAAGGTCCAGTGGTTAGTTGTCCACTACTGGACAATACAAAAATATCCGCTACTTTTCCGCTACAGTTTTAAGCCGTGTTGTTGTTCATTATCTGCGGTACTGATTTGGTACTTCTGGTGTGTTCTGTCCGTTTATTTGATTTTATCCGCTACTTTTCGCCTATTCTGACATATTTTGGACAAAATAAAAACGGCTATAAAAGCCGTCACATTGCTAGGGTGCAAGTGTTTTTTATTCTCTAATTTATCCGCTACTTTTATTGATTGTCAGTGACGTTCAGTGACGGTCAAAAAAACAAAATAGCTTAAGACTGGGATTTTTGACGTCTCTTGACGTCCCCTGATGGTACTCATGGAGAAGAAGGGATTCGAACCCTCGCACGCTTTAACACGTCTACACCCTTAGCAAGGGCGCCTCTTCAGCCTCTTGAGTACTTCTCCGTAACAGATAATATCATAACAGATAATGTTTGTTACGGCAAGCATTTTTAACGGTTCTCGATTGCCATTACAGACAAATTAAAGTTGTCCCACAATCCTTGGTCATCTTGCTTAAAATCTTCAATCAAAGAGCTACCCTTAGCCTTGATAGTTGCGGAAAGCTCATGATAGACATCATAAAGCTCCAATTCTTTCTGATCGTTCCACTTAACCGTGTAAAAGGTTCCATCCATCCGGTAGTCCAAAATTTCTTCCAAGCCACGCAAAAGAGTCCGCTCAATCATTTCTTCTTCCGTGACTGTTTCCCCCCGGGCCTTCAAAATCGCCACCTGGTCCTTTACCTGTTGATAATCATCAGCAACTTCCATGTTATCCATTTTGTGGCCGCCTTTCATTACTCTTTTTTGCTGTTCTATATTATAATTGAATATATCTATTATACTAAGGTGATTTGAATGACACAACTCGTGACAACAGAAGAAATGCAGGAACTAGACCAATACACGATGGCAACCATTGGCTTGTCAGAAGAGGTTTTGATTGAACGTGCCGCTTTGGCCGCTCTAGACGTCCTTGGCGCCGGAGCCTATGACCTCTCCAACGTTTTGGTCTTAGTGGGCTTGGGCAACAATGGTGCCGATGGGATCGCTCTGGCACGCCTATTGCATCAGCTGCACATTCCCGTTTCATTACAGTTTGTCGGTAATGCCAATAAGGCCAAGCCCGCGGTCAAGCACCAACTGCAAATTGCCGAAGCCTGCGGGGTTCCACGTTCTGAAAAATCAGACTTCAAGCAAGCCTCATTAATCATCGATGCCATCTTTGGTACCGGATTAAATAAAGATTTACCCGAGGGCCTGCAAAAGATGGTCAAGGCAGCTAATCACATCGAAAGTACCGTTGTTGCACTTGATCTGCCCACTGGCGTGAATGGTACCACTGGCCAAATCATGGGGGCTGCCCTAAAGGCCAAGACAACGATTTCCTTTGGCTTTACTAAAGTCGGTGTCACCAAAAATCCAGGAAAAAAGTCTGCTGGACAGGTGCTAGTCAAAGAAATTGGGATTGTTGTCCCGGATGACTTTCAGTTTTCAATTAATAAACAGTAACAGTGACCAGTTATACCGGTGCTAATATGAAAAAGCCAAACTCCATGGAGTTTGGCTTTTTTTGTCGCATTTGACGACTGCTTATTTATGATAAGTAGATCCCGCTGAAATCATCATTGCTCGATATATCTGTTCAACCAGCACCAAACGCATCAACTGGTGTGGTAGTGTCAATCTTCCAAAAGAGAGTAAAAGGTTGGCCCGCTTTTTAACGACGGGATCCAGTCCCAGTGATCCACCAATAATAAAGGTTAAGGTACCATGACCCGTGTTCTTGGCAGCTTCCAATTTTTCCGCGAAGTCTTCTGAGGCCAGCTCCTGTCCTTCAATCGCTAAAACAACGACAAAGTCGCGTTCACCAATTTTACTCTGAATTCGCTCCGCTTCCTTCACCATAATTTGTTGATTTTCAGCTGCTGAGGCTTTTTCAGGCGTTTTTTCATCAGAAACTTCCACCATTTCGACGGTACCAAAGCGATTCAACCGCTTGGCGTATTCCGCGATTCCCTTTTTCAGATAATCTTCTTTTAATTTTCCAACTGTTAATACTTTAATTTTCATTTTAATTTCACCACTTGTTTTGGTCTAAAAACAAAACTTAGTCCCTTTCATTCAACTTATCCACTCTTTTATCCACTATTCCCCAGACTTATACCCAAAAAATCAGCCAATATAGACCAATTTCTAGTGATTTATCCCCAAACGCACCACTTATCCACAGGTTTTGGGTGTTACTTTTCCAAAAAGAGAAAAGCCATCAGACTGGGGTTTTGGAAAACTTATCCAAATTTTTCCCCATTCCCCTTTTTACGAACAAAAAAGCACATCTGTTCCCCTCGCGTTCATGTGAATATTCGTCTTTTTATCCCATAGTCTAAAGTTGTCCTTATGCTAAAGCGCTGCATATCGCCTTTTTCCTTCAGAAAAGTCGAATTTAAAAGCTATTTTGTCACTCGACTATTCATTTTACCGCAAATCAACCGAACAGACATTCTAAAATTGGTATAGTCGATAATTTTATTGATTGAAATATTATTTTTCAGTTATTTTTTAAATTCATGCCAGCATTTCAATTAAGGAACAATCTACTAAATCATGACCACAAAAAAAGCGGATAACTAGGAACATAATTCCCAATTATCCACCTTCATTTTTAAGACGCCTCTCGCGCCTTCAGAGCCTTCAAATAGGCCTCGAGGGTTAAATGGTGTTTCGTTATATACTGTGCGTTTTTAACCCCAACATACCTGAAATGCCAAGACTCATAATCGATGCCTGTCTCCTTAATTGACGCCTCGTCCTTTGGGTACCGAAGAATGAAACCATATTCAGGCGCATGGTCAATCAACCAACGCTGCGAAGCAAACTGGTCCATCTCACCAGTCAAGCCTGGATACTTTGCTAAAGCATCATTTCCAGCCAGATCAATAGCCAAACCGGTTTGATGTTCCGATGAACCTGGTGTTTGCACAACCTTCTTGGTTTCAGCCAGTGCCTTTTCCTCTGATTCTCCGTTATTTTCGTTGTTTGCTAAAACATTCGCAAAGACTTCCTTCTGATATTCGATTGAACGGTAGCCCGAAACCAAGGTCGTCTCGTAACCAGCTGCTTTGGCCCCAGCCATAAAATCAATGACACTCTGCTGAATCTTTTGGTTAACGACCTTATCACCAACCTGAGCTTGGGTAAAACTAATTTCCTGATTTTCTGGATGTTGCTTATTAATCAAGACAAGATCCCAGTCTGTGCTCTTGACACCCTTTGGCAGACTTGAGGTAGTTACCTTTGTCTGTGACCGGCTCGTCTTATGGCCCTGGTTTCGCCCGTGTAATCCCAATGCTAAAAAGGTAATCATCACTAGTAAAATCAAGCCAACAATCAGCACTATGATTCGTTTTTTATTTGTCATTAGCAACCCCCTATGACCCTACGATACAAAAAAAGACCGGAATAAATTCCAGTCTTTTATTTTATGATGGTCAGTCAGGGGCTCGAACCCTGGACCCACGGATTAAGAGTCCGTTGCTCTACCAACTGAGCTAACTAACCATGAATATCTTTCACAACAAAAGATATCATAACATATATAGCAACAGTCGGCAAGCTTTTTTACCAAAAAAGCGGAATTTTCTAATTTATTTTTCTTCCGCTAACTTAGCTTGGGCTAAATAAAAGCAGCCAATAATACCAGCGTTATCGCCAGTAGAAACAGGGACAATGTAATCCTCAAAATCGGGTGTTGCCAAATAATTACGGAACTTATCGGCAAAAGCCTTGCGAATCATTGGTAATAAGTTCTCGCGGTGTGGAACCCCGCCACCAAAGATAATTTTGTCGGGGCGGAGAATGACCGTAAAGTCAACTGCGGCTTGGGCCAAATAATCAGCTTCAATTTCCCAAGCGATATGGTCATCAGGTAATTCCTTAGCTGTCATCCCCCAACGTTCAGCCATGGCCGGTCCAGATGCCAAGCCTTCCAAGCAGTGGTCTTGATGGAATGGACAATGGCCCCGATAGTCATCCTTTGGATGCTTTTGAATCATAATGTGGCCTGCCTCGGGGTGGCCGTAGCCTGCCAAAAAGTGGCCACGGTTGATAATACCTGCACCAACACCCGTTCCAATCGTCAGATAAACCAACGATTGATTTTCTTTCACGGCTCCCGTCTTATACTCAGCCCATGCCGCACCATTGACGTCAGTGGTCCAGTAGTAAGGAATATCACGCCAGGCCTTCATTCGACCCATAAAATCATAACCTGACCAACCACGCTTTGGTGTATCTAAGACGCGGCCATAAGTTTTGGACTCTGGATTAATATCAATCGGGCCAAACATCGCAATCCCCATTGCCTTGATATCCTCAAACTGATCAAAGTAGGCAATCACCGCATCAAGTGTCTTTTCACCGTCTTCAGTCGGAATCGACTGACGGTCAACAATCTTCATATCCTCATCACAGACAGCTAAAACAAACTTCGTACCGCCGCCTTCAATTGCTCCTAATAGTGCCATGGCGAACATCCTTTCCGCTTTGTTTTGAACCGGAGGTTGATTTTATTCAACACGTTTCCTTATCTTTATTGTAAACGCTTACAGACAAACAAACAACACTTTTTTGCTTTTTTATTAATTATATTGCAAAATCATACTAAAAAAAGGCCTCTTTGGCCTTTTAAACTTTATTTGCGGTCATCATAGCCATTTGGATGCTTTTCTTTCCAATTCCAAGCTGTTTTGATGATGTCCTTCACATTATCAAACTTTGGTTGCCAACCCAAAACTTCTCGAGCTTGCGTTGAATCTGCAACCAAGATATCTGGGTCACCAGGACGACGTGGCCCAACCTTGGCCTCAATATTCACGCCAGTTGCTTCACGGGCTGCCTCAACCATTTCCTTAACCGAGAAACCAGTGGCAGATCCTAAGTTAAATTGAGCTGATTTGTTACCCTTGGCCAAGTAATCCAAGGCTAAAATATGGGCATCTGCCAAGTCCACAACGTGGACGTAATCCCGAACGTTGAAACCATCTGGCGTCTTATAATCATCCCCAAACATTTCGATGTATTCGCGTTGACCGGCTGCCGCCTGTAAGATGATGGGGACCAAGTGCGTTTCTGGACCATGGTCTTCACCAATTGAACCATCTTCAATAGCACCGGCCACGTTGAAGTAGCGCAAGGCTACCCACTTGATGTCATAAGCCGAATCGGCCCAAGCCATCATCTTTTCCATCATCAACTTCGATTCCCCATAAGGGTTGATTGGGTTTTGTGGGTCTGTTTCCTTGATTGGAATGTTCACTGGGTTACCGTAAGTAGCGGCCGTTGATGAAAAGACAATCTTCTTCACATCAAAGTCTTTCATCACTTCCAGCAAAGTCACCATTCCCGCCGTGTTGTTATCAAAGTACATCAATGGTTCAGCAACGGATTCTGGCACAATTGAGAAAGCCGCAAAATGAACGACAGCATCGATGTTTTCCTTTTCAAAAACTTCAGACAAGGCTTGCTTGTCGCGAATGTCGACTTGATAAAACTTAGCTTCCGGTGCCACCGCTGCTCGGTGCCCCTTTACTAAATTATCAACAACAACAACATCTTGTCCTTGGTCTAACAACCGCCGCACCATATGTGAACCAATATAGCCAGCGCCACCTAATACTAATACAGACATCTACTTTTCCTCACTTTTTGTTTGGGCCGGTCCATCCAATTAATCACGGCCTCTGCCGAAATTCCATCTTCTTTGACAACCCGGTGTCTTGATTTATTATCTGTTAAAATTGCTTGTGATTCAACTCGGTGACCATAATGGACTTCGTTTTCATAACGAATGGTCAGCTCAGCCGCCTCATGCCCTTTCAAAAAATCAAGGGGCAACACATCCAACATCCACTCCAAGTATTTAGAATTGTTGACGTGGCGGTTTCCATCAATGTCCAAGAAACGTACCTGATAGGGCCGCCTAACCTGAACATCTGCATCTTTGATTTTATCAACCTTGACCATCTTGTCTAAACGACGCACCTCTTGGCCACCATAAGGAACAACAAGGTCTTCAGGTAGGCGCTTCATTCGCCTCGTCTCTAAGTCAATCAAGGCCCAAAGGGAATCAATGTCAATAATTATTTCACCATGTTCGTCCTTAAAGTAAAAGCCACGCATGGCAAAATAAGAAGACCACTCCCCAGCCTTGGTCTCAATTGTGATCTTCTCACCTAATTTTGGCCGGCGGGTAATCTTTAAATCATATTGTAAAATAACCCAACCCAAACCACGCTTATCGGTTTCAGTATAACCAACGTTCAAGTGTTCCCCCTGGAGCCTGGAGCATAGGATGGCCAGGTTCAAGACCATTGGTAAGGAAAGCTTGCGTGTCAGATCAACCTGATAATACTCAACAGGTCGTGTAATTGAAAAAATATCAGCCATGATCTTCCTCGATTTGATGATAAATTTTATAAACCTCTTGCCGGTTCAATCCCCGTTCTTTGGCGACCTGCTTAATCGCTTGATTCGGCTTTTGACCGGCCGTGACTAACTTGGCCACCGCTTGGTCAAGAGGGAGGTCAGCCGTTTCAGCCAAAATCTTAGCATCCTCCTGCTGTGGCTCGGCCATTTCTTTGAGGTCTTCTGTGCTAGCGCCGGCAACCATCACAACAAATTCTCCACGGGCCTGATTTTCAGTTAGCCAGTCGACCAACTCCTTCGTGGTCCCACGCAAAAATTCCTCGTAACGCTTTGTTAGCTCCCGGGCCAAGACGACTGGTCGACTAGGGCCACACACAGTAAGCAAATTTTCCATTGTTGCCTTCAAGCGGTGCGGGGCCTCATAAAAAATTAGTGTCTCGGGTCGACGAGCAAGGTCCGCCAAAACAGTCTGCTGATCTCCCTTCTTTCGTGGCAAGAAGCCATGAAAATAGAAGGGTTGTGGCACAAGGCCAGAGGCAATTAACGCCGTGATACCGGCTGAGGCCCCTGGCACAGGCACAACTGGAATTCCAGCAGCAATTGCTTGGGCTACTAATTCTTTCCCCGGATCTGAGATGGAAGGCAAGCCCGCATCAGAAACCTGGGCAACCGACTGTCCTGCCAACAAATCTTGAACAATCAGTGGAGCCTTTTCCTGCCAGTTATGCTCATGAAGGGCCGTCTTTTTGTTATGAATATCAAAGTAGTTCAGTAATAACTGTGTGTGTCTTGTGTCTTCAGCTGCAATCAAATCTACGGTCGATAACACCTCAATGGCTCGCTTTGACATATCCTGAAGGTTACCGATCGGTGTGGCAACGAGGTAGAGTGTCCCCGTTGTTTGTTCTGCAAAACTTTTTTGTACCTGCATATCATCCTATCCCAAGGCCATTGTGATTTCGAGTCCCAATTTTTCTAACCGACTTTGCCAAGAAATATTAACATTCTTCAACTGATCGGTTTGTAAAATCAGCTTCCCAACCGCTAATAACTGGTCAGGCTGATAACGCTTAACCATTCCCTGATAAAAACCAAGCAACTGCGGAAAAGCCAATTGGTCTTGGTCAACATAAGAATAAACAGCTATGTCGCGACCAAGCAACTGAAGCCAGGATAGAACCTGATTTTCCTGGTCCTTGACGGTCACCATGGGCAAAAGTTGTCCCTGTAGGTATGCCATTAAAGCCACATCCTCTGTCATCGCCAGTTCAAACCACTTAAAAACCTTCGGTTGGGCCTCCTTGGCAAAAGCTTCTTGAGCAACCTGACTACCAAGGTTTACTTGGTCGGATGCCTGGAGGCTCACTAACTGGGCGCGCGACCGAATCGTTGCCAACACATCGCTGGTCTGATTTGCTAAAAGCAAAATTAATTGTGGACCCGCCGGCTCCTCGATAAATTTCAACAGTGAATTAGCCGCTGCTGTCGTCAACGTATCCGCCTGGTCAATCACGAAAATTTTTCGCTGTCCTTCCAAGGCAGTTGTTGTCAGTTCTGGGACCAAGGCCCTGATTTGTGCAATTTTAATCGCCGCTCCCGGCTTTTCGGGTAAAACGGTCACAAAATCTGGGTGATCAAAAGCGGCCAGCCGCTGCTTCGTTAGCTCATCTTGACCAAGTACAAAAGAAGCCAACGACTGCGCCAAGGCAATTTTTTCAGCATTGCCCACACCAGCTAACAAATAGAGGTGTGAAAGACGGTCTTCAGCCACCGCTTGCTCAAGCTGGCGGTAATTAGCCGGATAGGCCGCTGCTGCCATTGCCTGAAAATCTTGGTCAACAAGAGCTGGTGCTGCAGTATTTTGGGCTGTTTGACCCTTGTTACTATTTCTTTTAGCCATTAAAACTTAGAACTGATAGAAATCATCAATCGTCTGCGTGAAGACAGTGGCCCCACCTACTTCAACTTCGACTGGGAAAGCCCCCGTCCGCTCTCCCTCAACACTAATTGGCGGCACCATAAACTGCTTACGCTTCTGTGAAACATCTTTAATAATTTGCAGAACTTCCTCAACTCGGTCCTCATCAATGGCAATGATAAAGGTCGTATTGCCGGACCGCAAGAAGCCACCTGATGTGGCAAGACGGGTTGCTTGAATCTTGGCCTTCACGAAGGCGTTAGCTAACTTTGTTGCATCTTTATCTTGAACAATGGCATTGACTAATTTCATCTTCTTACCTCCAATAGGTCGCTAGGACCTGCTTGACTTCTTCAATTACAGCTTGAACATCTTGGTTGGCATTGACCAGCTTGATTCGTTCTGGGCTTTTTTCCACCAATTCCAAATAAGTTTGACGGACTGTCTGATGAAAAGAAAGTTCCTCTTCATCCAGTCGGTCAATCTTACCCTTTCGATTGGCAAAAATCCTCTCCAACCCAATCTCGACCGGCAAATCCAAATAAATCGTTAAATCTGGTAGTCGTCCCTGCGTGGCAAAGGCGTTTAGTTCGGCAATCCGGTTCACCCCAAGTTGACGCCCGCCACCTTGGTAAGCCAATGATGAATCAAGGTACCGGTCTGACAAAACCACCTTTCCGGCAGCAATTGCCGGCTGAACGGTTTGGACTAGGTGCTCACGTCGAGAAGCGGCATAGAGCAATGCTTCCGTCCAAGAATCCATTGCCGGCTCCGTTTTTTCTTGGAGCAGCGTTCGAATTCCTTCAGCAATCGGTGTTCCACCTGGTTCTCTAGTTACTAAGACATCTGCCTGAGCCAGTTCTGCTAAGTACGGACGCACCGCCTCAATCACCGTGGTTTTTCCTGCCCCCTCCGGACCCTCAAATGACAAAAAATGCATTTCACTCATGGGCAGCTCCTATTCCTGTGGTTGCTTGAAAATCAGCGGTTGCTTCGCCACTGCCTTGCGACGTCGAGCCTCATTGTAAAGGTAGGAGAACTTCACCTTGTCGACTGCCGTTCGGGCTTGAATCATATGACCGTTAACCCGCGAATCAACCATTGCCGTTTCGGACTCTTGCGCTTGGTGGTATTCTAAACGTGCTTGATTAATTTGACTTAAAAGTAATGCATCAAATTTTTCTTTGAGGAAACCAGTATTCACTTTTTTCTTTTTATTAAACATTAGAGCTCATTTCTGCCTTCGATGGACTTAATCAAAGTCAATTGATCCGCATAATCAATATCGGCCCCAACCGCTAAGCCGGTTGCTAGTCGAGTCACTTTAATATTAGCCGGCTTCAAAAGGCGGGCCAAGTACATCGCGGTGGCTTCACCATCGGTATTGGCGTTCGTCCCAACAATCACTTCTTGAATCTGCTCATCCTTTGAAAGACGCTTAATTAAAGACGGGAGATTAATATCCTCTGGCCCTGTTCCGGCACTAGGAGAAATCACACCATTTAAAACATGATAAAGTCCGTGATATTCCCCAGTCTGCTCCATTGCCATCACATCCTTTGGGTTTTGTAAGACCAAAACTGTACTCTGGTCACGGCTAGCATCGGAACAAACAGCACAAGGATTTTGATCCTTTGTTGTTATATTACCGCAAATTTCGCAAAATGTAACTGATTCTTTCGCTGTTGCCAAGGCATTGGCAAAGGAATTGACATCCTCTCGGTCCATCCCCAATGTGTAAAAAGCTAATCGGCTGGCAGTTTTTGCCCCAATTCCCGGTAACTTTGAATATGAATCGATTAATTTTGCAATTGGTTCTGGATATTGCATGTCCTATTTTCCTTCATCATCTGTTTGGGTCACAACGACCAAATCGTCCCCAAAGAGGGCTTTGGCTTCTTGTACTAAATCAGGACCCTGGTCAACTTTTTCTTGGTTGGCCGTCTCAGTCACTGCCGCTGACTGGTCGTACTTTGGTTCTAAGACCAGTGGAGTCAAGTCATCAAGAGCAATCTCGATTTTTTTCCCTGACCGCAAGGCTGTCACGTAAGCTGCTCGGTCATTTTGCCATTCGTCCTTGCTCCGGATGACTAGAATTTCTGGTAACTGATTTTTGCGCAGTGCAGCTGCCAAATTAGCCAACAAAGCGGTATTTTGTATACTAGCGTCCATAATTGCTGGAAAATCAAAGGCTAAAATCAAGGCCCGGTCGGAAGCAGCCATTGGTTCGACCGTCTGTAAGACTGCTTGGTCTTTAACTGCAAAATCCTTGACTAGGTCAGGCCAGACGTTTTGCGCCTTTGTCAGCCAATCTCGCTTTGCCTGAGACAGAACTGCTTGAACGGGCTCTTGACCGATATAAACAGTTGGTAATTCTCGCGAAACTGATTCTTTGGCTGGCGCTGCTTGTACTTGAGCGTAAGACGCGTCGTTCTGTGACTTTCCCGTTGATTGATTTACCGCCGGGTCAATTGGTGAAGGCCGCTCTTCACCAGCAAAATCAGTATCCACTAACAAATCATTATCCTGCTCTGACCCTGTCAGTGGTCTTTGCTCTGATTGAACCTGTCGACCCGCTGCCTCTTTAGCAGCCGGTTCTCCTTGAATTCTTTCAGTGACTTTGTCCTCAGTCACTGCAGCTTGTTTGGTTGCCGCAGCCTCAACAATAGCCGGCTTAGTCTGGTCTGTATCAACTGGCTTAGCAGCTATTTTTACTTCTTTTGTGTTTTCCCTGCGTGTAAAAGGTTCTTCATGCAACTTTCCTTGATTAACTCGGGAAGCTGACTGACTTTGATCTGCGTCTGCTAATGTTAGCTTAACCGTCAAGATTTCAAGGTAAATATCGCTTTGCAATGAGGCAGCCAATTGGGTCTTCACATCATCGATAACGACAAGCATTTGTTGCAATTGGTCTTGGGAAATTTTGGCTTTAAAGGCTTTTAGCTCTTTTATCTTACTAGTTGCCTGCACCAGATCCGGCGCTAAGTCAACGAGCATCACATCTCGCAGGGTAGCCATCAAGTCAGCTAAAAAGCGATTAGCGTCCTTTCCTGCTAACAAAATTGCAGACAAAGTTGCTAAAGCAGCTGCCGTGTCGCGGTCTAATATTTGATTTAAGTAAGTCAGTAACTGATCGATTTTGACCGATCCGGTTACCGTCAGGGCGTTTTCGAGCGAAATTTTATCTGGACCATAGGCAATTACCTGATCTAAAATTGACAAAGCATCGCGCATCCCACCTTCCGCAGCAGTGGCCACAACCTCTAAAGCCTGGTCTTCAAATGGCTGCTCTTCCCGGTGCAAAATTTCAATCATGCGGTTCTTAATCGTTTCGTTAGCAAGCCGCTTAAACTCAAAGCGCTGTGTCCGCGACAAAATGGTGGCAGGCATTTTTTGCACTTCAGTCGTCGCCAAAATAAACTTTACTTGAGCCGGTGGCTCCTCTAAAGTCTTCAAAAGTGCATTAAAGGCGCCCGTCGATAGCATGTGGGCCTCATCAATAATATAAATCTTAAATGGTGCTTCGATTGGGGCGTAATTAGCCGAATCTCGAATAGATCGGATTTCATCAACTCCGTTATTCGAAGCCGCATCAATTTCAATAATGTCGGGGTGGGACTCATTTGCCTGGTCCTGGCTAATGCCATTGACTTCGCGGGCGAAAATCTTAGCCGCTGAGGTCTTTCCCGTTCCGCGTGGACCCGAGAATAGGTATGCGTGACCTGTTTGTTTCTGCTCAATGGCGTTCTCGAGCGTCTTGGTAATCACTTCTTGGCCGACCATTTGCTCAAAAGTCCTTGGCCGGTACACCCGGTAAAGTGCTTGATATGCCATGGTGGTCCCCTCCCTTACAAAAAAAGCCGCCGTTTGGCGGTTTTGCTATGTACACAAGCACAAGGTTAATCAATCTTAGAGCTGCTACATTTCTGTCCTGACTCGGTTCGAAAGGCAACCCTTGCCTGCACTGTTATTATAGCGAAATATCAGGTTTTTAGCAAGCATTTCCAAGAAGAAAAATCAGTCTCAAAACCTGACGGTTACTCACTTTCAGCCAACTTTTTCAATGTTTTGGCAGCCCGTTTTTTCGCTTTTTGCTTTTGTCGAATTTCTTGAAAAAAGGCCTTCAATAAAGCCTTCGATTGATCAGCCTTCACACCAACATAAGTTTTTACTTGATGGTTTAACCGCTTGTCCTCGAAGACATTATATAAAGATGATACAGCACCAGCCTTTTGATCCTGGGCACCATAATAGACCAATGGAATCCGAGCATTAATGATGGCTCCCGCGCACATCAGGCAGGGCTCTAAGGTCACAAAAAGTGCTGTATTTTCGAGCCGCCACGTACCGAGCTCCTGATTTGCCCGGTTGATGGCCAATAATTCAGCATGGCTACTGGCTTCTTGGTCGATTTCCCGCCGGTTTGAACCGGTCGCAATCACCTGTCCATCTTTGACAATTACAGCACCAATCGGTACCTCACCAATTTCACCAGCCCGTTTCGCCTCTGCTATGGCAATATCCATAAAATAAGCCACTTGTTCAGAGCTTAAAGTTGGAATTTCAGCCATGCACCGCCTCCAAGACATAGTAGCCCTTATTTTTACCTACAATCGAAACGTTATCAAAAACAGCTTCGAGATTCTTTTGAGCAGATGGTGCGCCCTGCTTTTTTTGCAAAACGGCTAGGAGCTTACCACCTGGTAGTAGATGGTTTTTGGCTTCCTGGAGCATTGCTGTCACCACGGACTTACCAGCGCGAATTGGCGGATTGACCAAAATTAACGCATATTGATCCTGAACACCCTCATAAATATTGGACTGAAAAACTTTCACCTGGCTACCCACTCCGTTTTTGTTGGCATTCTTTTGGGCCAAATCAAGGGCTCGCTGATTGACGTCGACCATATCAACATTTTTGTTCAGCGCCTTAGCAATAGCAATCCCCACTGGACCGTAACCGGTGCCCAAATCCAAGATACGACCAGCTGGAAAATCAGTTTTGGCCGCGACAGCAAGCATCGTCCGTGTCCCAAAATCAACCGTTCTTTTGGAAAAAACACCAGCATCGGTCGTGAAATGCAAATTATTGCCTAAAAGTTCAAAATCAAAATCTTGATAATCATGAGCTGCATCTGGTTGTGCCGTAAAGTATTGTTCACCTGAAATTTTTTCCGTCATGCGTTGTTGTCCTCTGTTCTTATTTTACTAAAATATGTACAAAAAAAGAGCCTCTAAAGGCCCTTTTTCTAGGATTACTTCAAAGTAACTGATGCGCCAGCTGCTTCCAAAGCTTCCTTCAATTCGTTAGCATCGGCTTCAGCAACGCCTTCCTTAATAACAGAAGGTGCGTTGTCAACCATGTCCTTAGCTTCCTTCAAGCCAAGACCAGTAGCTTCACGAACTGCCTTGATAACCTTAACCTTAGCAGTACCTGCTGAAGTCAATTCTACGTCGAAGTCTGACTTAGCAGCTGCGCCGTCGGCACCAGCAGCACCAGCAGCGGCTACAGGAGCAGCAGCTGAAACGTCAAATTCTTCTTCGATAGCTGAAACCAAGTCAGCCAAGTCCAAAATTGTTGCATCCTTCAATGATGCGATAATCGCGTCTTTATCAAAAGCCATGATTAATTCCTCCAATTAGTTTTTAAATAGTTTGTAATTTATAGTTATGCTTATTCAGCAGCTTCTTCAGCTTCCTTCTTTTCCTGCAATGCCTTAACAGCATAAGCGAAGGAACGGATAGGGAACTGGAATTCGGCCATCAACTGACCAAGCAAACCTTCGTGAGAAGGCAATGAAGCGTACTTGTTGATTTCATCAACACCAGCAATACTTCCGTCAACAACACCACCCTTAATAACGAGCTTGTCATTTTCGTCAGCAAACTTCTTCAAAATGCGAGCTGGGGCAACAGCATCGTCGTTTGAAAAGGCAACGGCTGATGGGCCAGCAAACAAATCGTTCAGTTCTTCGAAACCAGCTTCCTTAGCAGCACGTTCCAAAACCTTGTTCTTGATAACTTCCAAGACAACGCCTTCTTCACGCAACTGTGAACGCAAGTCGGTTGATTCGGCAACAGTCAAACCACGTGGGTTGACAACAACAGCGGCTGAAGCAGCCTTAAATTGATCGGCAACTTCTGAAACCTTCTGTGCTTTGATTGCAATAGCTTGTTCACTCATATGAAATTCTCCTTTCAAAGATTTTTTTGCAAAAGAAACCCGCCTGCAAAAGACAGACGGGTAAAGTTAATTGATTAACTTCCTCGGCAGGATATTAAGGTGCAAGCACCACCTGAGTCTTAGGCAAAATTGATTTTATTTACTTATTTATCTTAGCAGTTTTCAGCTAGGCTGTCAATTAAAGAGAAGCCAAGTCCAAGGTAACTGCAGGACTCATTGTTGAAGACAAAGCAACGTTTGAAACGTAAGTTCCCTTAACAGCTGCAGGACGAGCCTTCAAAACAGTCTCAGCAATTGACTTAATGTTTTCAGCCAACTTTGCATCGTCAAATGATACACGACCAACAGTAACGGCAACGTTTCCGTCACGGTCAGTACGATAAGTCACTTGACCACCCTTAGCATCTGAAACAGCCTTGGTAACATCCATGGTTACAGTTCCAGTCTTTGGGTTTGGCATCAATCCCTTAGGACCCAATGCGCGACCAACGCGACCAACTTGTGCCATCATGTCAGGAGTTGCCACAGCAACGTCAAAGTCTAACCAACCGTCTTGGATGCGTTGAACCAAGTCAGCAGCACCAACAACGTCAGCACCGGCAGCTTCGGCTTCCTTTGCCTTGTCGCCTTGAGCAAAGACAACAACTGTCTTGTCCTTACCAGAACCGTTAGGCAAAACAACAGCACCACGGAGTTGTTGATCAGCTTGACGAGTGTCAACGTTCAACTTAAAAGTAACTTCAACTGAAGCGTCGAACTTTGCGTATGAAACTTCCTTTAACAAAGAAATTCCGTCTGCCAATGCGTAAGCCTTTTCAGCTTCAACCTTAGCAGCAGCTTCTAAATACTTCTTACCATGCTTTTGTGTCATTATTCTGCGTCCTCCTTGATTGCTGTTCCTTCAACAGTCAAGTCCACACCGTCGACCGTAACACCCATTGAACGGGCTGTTCCTTCGATCATCTTCATGGCTGCTGTTACGTCGTTGGCATTCAAATCTGCCATCTTGTTTTCAGCAATTGCACGAATTTGGTCCAAGGTTACGTTACCGGCCTTAGTACGGTTAGGTTCACCAGAACCCTTACCAACAATCTTCCGCAATTGGTCAGCTGCTGGTGGAGTCTTAGTAACGAATTCGAATGATCGATCATCGAAAACTGAGATTTCGACAGGGATTGTTGAACCAGCTTGGTCAGCAGTCCGTGCGTTAAATTCCTTAGTGAACTGTGCGATGTTAATACCGGCTTGTCCCAAGGCAGGTCCAACTGGTGGAGCTGGAGTTGCTTTGGCAGCGGCAATTTGCAGTTTCACAACATTGATAACTTTTTTAGCCACGATATATTTCCTCCTCGTGTTGTGGTAGAGCGCAGCTTCAGTGCTGCTTCCACGCATGTCTTTGACATACCAGATTAGTATATCAAAAAAAACGTCCCAAGTAAAGGACGTTTTTTCTTTAAACCCAACAACAAAGGCATTTGTACTCGGTCTAAACTCTAATTAAAAATTTGTATCGATATCGTTGAAGCCAAGTTCTGTTGGCGTTTCACGACCAAAGACCTCAACTGTTGCTTCAACTTCTTGCTTTTCATTGTCAATGGCACGGACAATTCCTTCCATCCCGTTAAATGGACCAGCAACAATCTTGATTGTTTGACCAACTTCGATATCCAAATCAACAGTGGCTTGACCAGTCATGCCCATGCGCTTCATCAACAATTCAACTTCTTCAGGCAACAAAGAGTTTGGCTTTGATCCGGCTCCGTGAGAACCCAAGAATCCGGTAACACCTGGCGTGTTACGAACAACATACCAAGCTTCATCAGTCATATTACCATCTTGTGGAGTGGCCATTTCAACCAAGACATAGCCAGGGAAATCATTTTCGATGGAAGTCTTCACTTCACCATCTTGAACAGTCGAAACTTCTTGTTCTGGCACCAAAATCCGGAAAATTTGATTGGCCATTCCCATTGTTTGTGTTCGTGATTCCAAGTTTGCTTGAACCTTGTGTTCGTAACCTGAATATGTGTGGACAACGAACCAAGCTTTTTCGATTTCTTCAGTCATGGTTATTTCGGGCAAATGCCCTTCCTCCTTGAATTGCAAATAAAAAAGAGTCCGCTGACTCTTCTAACTGCCTTTAGTATACTATATTCCGACTTATCGTGCCAAGAACAAATTAACACCTTGTTGCAAAAGCCAATCTGATGCACCAATAATGACGGCAAAAACGATTGAGATACTAATAACAGCAACCGTTTCTTTTGTTGTTTGTTCCATTGACAACCAAGAAACTTTGCGCATTTCTGCAGCGACATTTTTAAAGTATGTAATCATGGTTCACTACCTCACTTTGTTTCTCGGTGGAGCGTATGCTTTTTGCAATGGGGACAAAACTTTTTGACGCTCAAGCGCTCTACCCGCCCCTTTGCCAGGGTAACGGTATAATTTCTTGATCCACAGACCTCACAGGCCAATGATGCTTTTTGACTTGGCATAAAGTTACCTCGCTAACTAGCATCATAGCATCTTTAGGCCTGCTTTTCAACATTCACTCATAGAGCCGCCGCAAATAAGCCTGCTTCAACCGGTATTGCACCCTAGTAACTTGATGACTCGATTCATGTGGTTGCAATAAAATTCGCCCATCACCAATCAGAAAACTAATAATATTAGCAACTTCACCTTTGCGAAAGTTTAAAACTTCCGCTAGAGTTTCACGGGCAATACATTGTTGTTCCGGGGTTCCCGTCGGTTCAGCAACCACAACAGGCAAATCCTGGCTGGCATCAAAACGTGTCATCGCACGGTTAAACTGCTCCTGCTTTGTATTTTGCTTCCGAATATAGTCAATCGCCCGATTACGTAAAGCAGCCATTAAGTATGTTGAAAACTTTGCCCGAGCCTTTTGCACATCATAACGTCTTAGGCAGTGCAACATGGCTTCGAGAGCATCCGCTTCCCAATCATCTGCGCGACAAACATTCGTCAAATAGTTACCGTAGACCAGCCATACCATGCCCACATGACGACGATAGAGGGTCACAAAAGCCTCTTCATCACCCTGTTGCGCTAGGAGCACTTCGTGGCTCCCTTCCCGTAATGGTCTTCTTTCCATCAAAAAAGCCTCCTTTAGCGGGGGGCTTTGTGAACACAAGGCCCCTTAAAGAGGGTGCCTTGAACTATATCCTTGATAGATCAATAAACTAGCAGCCACACTGGCATTCAACGATTGAACATGACCAATCATTGGAATGGTTAACATACCATCAACCTGTTTTTTCAGTAAGGGTGAAATTCCTTTCCCTTCATTTCCAATAACCAGGGCCGTAGCACCTTTGGCATCCCATGTCCGATAATCTTGTCCGGCCATGTCAGTACCAAAGATCCAAACGCCACGTTCTTTCAATGTCTTAACTGTTTGCACCAAATTCGTCACGCGACAAACCGGGACGTGCTCAATTGCACCTGTAGAACTTTTCGCCACCGTTCCCGTCAGTTGCACTGCTCGACGCTTGGGGATAATGACACCATGAACACCAGCAGCATCAGCCGTTCGCAAAATTGATCCTAAGTTATGGGGATCCTCAATTTCATCCAAAATCAGGAAAAAAGGATCCTCATTTTTACTCTGAGCCTTGTCAAACAAGTCATCTAGACTAGCATAAGTAAAGGCAGCCACTGACAAAACCAAGCCCTGGTGGTTACCCCCATCGGCTAACTCATCCAGCTTTGCCTTGGGCGCTTGTTGGATAACAATGCCCTGTTGCTTAGCTAATTGGCTCACTTCCCGCTCTACTTTTGGCTGCAAACCAGGCTGTAACCACAGCTTGTTGATTGCTGTTTTCTGTTTTAAAGCCTCAACAACGGCATGGTGACCGTAAATAAAGGCTGGTGCTTGCTCATTAGACATTGTTCGTTCTCCCGCTTTCCACTTGGTCGAAAATCCATTCCATCATCGTTTGTAAACGCTCTTCTTGATTAGACAAGTACAAGTAACCAATCATTGCTTCCACACCAGTTGAAATCCGGTATGCCACAACATTGGTATTTTTAGCCTTGGTATATGACTTGGCATTGCGACCACGCTTAAAATAAGTTAACTCATTCTCACTGAGCAATTGATCATCTTCCATCAATTGGTACAAGGCGGCGTGCGCTTTGGCCGAGACATAGTGCCGTGACTTTTTTTGTAAGTCGTTCACTTTCGTTAATCCCATGGCAACCAGGTGATTGCGGACTGTTAATTCATAAATCGCATCACCGATGTAAGCTAAAGACAGCCCATTCATCTGTTTATAGTCAAGTTGTTCCATTCAATATCTCTTTCAGTTTTGGCTCAACTAGGCTAGCGACACCTAGACAGTACCAATTTTGTTAGCTCTCAACAAGTAATCAGGCTAATCTTGTCCTGATTTTACAAAATTAAGGCCTCAATAACATTTCTTGCAAAAGGCAAAACACTCGCCTCAGTCGAAAATTCGCTGACTGATAACGAGTGATTGACTTAGCGCCTATTCTTTTCTCGCCGCATTCCCTGCACCATTCGAATCGTCCACATGGACAAAAAACCAACGATGATGGCCGCAATCAAATGAGTCGCAATTTCACCTTGCTTTTGAATTGGCCAAAATAAAAGCGAAATAATCATCAAAACAGTAGCCGTAATCATGGCCTGTTCCCATTGCGACCAAGTGGTCACCTGGTATTGGTTATGAGGAATCGATTGTGGAAACAAACGAAATTGGATTTGTTCACCAATTGGACTAAATGCGACAACGTAAAGGACCGCAAAAAAATAAACAAACCAATTTTGATTATAGGCTTCGTTCCCAGTTTTAATGCGGACCAACAACAAAACTAATAGGAGCACTGTCGGGATGATCACCATTGCCCAAAGTTGTTTTTTATTCAGCTTTTGGATCCAATCAATCCAGTCAATTTTTACTTTTTTCATGGTCGCCTCGTTTTTAAATCTACTCCTAGTCTACCCTACTCAGGGACTTTGAACAATAAAAAAACCAGCTTTCGCTGGTTTTCCCTTGATTCTTTTAGTCTTGACCATCAATTGTTTGGGCAACCTGGTCCAAAGATTGAATGTCTTTTTCTTCGGGTTGGTCAACAACTTCACCAACAACTTCTGGCTTAATCTTACGATATTCAGCCATTCCGGTACCGGCAGGGATAATCTTACCAATGATAACATTTTCCTTCAAACCGACAAGTGGATCGTTCTTGCCACGGATAGCAGCATCCGTCAAGACACGCGTTGTTTCTTGGAATGAGGCGGCTGACAAGAATGAGTTAGTCTCCAAGGCAGCCTTTGTAATTCCAAGCAAAACAGGACGAGCAGTTGCGGGAACCTTACCAGCAAACAAAGCTGGTTCGTTAGCCCGCTTGAAGTCCGCAATATCCATCAAAGTTCCAGGCAACAAATCCGTCTGACCTGGATCCATGACACGTACCTTACGCAACATCTGACGAATCATCACTTCGATGTGCTTATCGGAAACTTCAATTCCCTGCAAACGATAAACCTTTTGGATTTCTGACAACATGTATGATTCAGCAGTCAACGTATCTGTTACGGCCAATAATTCCTTTGGATCAATTGGTCCTTCATTAATCGCATCACCACGGTTAATCATGTCGCCTTCACCAAAGCGCATCCGAGCAGCCAAAGGCAAGGTGTAAGTCCGGGTATCCGTCTCACCTTCAATTGTGACTTCCTTTGTACGTTCGGCTGGGTTTTCCTCAATCGTGGTAACCTTACCAGTTACTTCAGAAATTTCAGCACGTCCCTTAGGAATACGAGCTTCAACAATTTCCTGCACACGAGGCAAACCTTGTGTAATATCGTTTCCACCGGCAACACCACCCGTGTGGAAGTTACGCATGGTCAACTGCGTACCAGGTTCTCCGATTGATTGAGCGGCAACAGTACCAACGGCTTCACCAACTTCGACTTCTTCACCAGTAGCCAAGTTCCGGCCATAATCCAAGACAGAAACGCCGTGTTCCGTCGTTGATGTAAAGACAGAGCGAATCGTGACTTCTTCAATACCGGCAGCATCAATCTTCTTAGCGGCGTCTTCATCAATCATTTCGTTGCGAGCAACAATCTTTTCACCAGTTTCTGGGTCAAAGACAGTCTTCATAGCATAGCGACCAAGAATTCGGTCGTACAATGGTTCAACCACTGAGCTACCATCAACGATTGCCTTAACAGCCACACCACGATCAGAACCGTTGTCGTATTCACGAACAATAACGTCCTGAGCAACATCAACCAAACGACGAGTCAAGTAACCTGAGTTGGCCGTCTTCAAGGCCGTATCAGACATACCCTTACGAGCACCGTGGGTTGAGATAAACATTTCCATCACAGTCAAACCATCACGGAAGTTTGAGGTAACTGGCAATTCGATAATCTTACCACCAGGCCCGGCCATCAAACCACGCATTCCAGCCAACTGAACGAAGTTCGAGATGTTACCACGAGCACCTGAATCCTGCATCATGTAGATTGGGTTACGAGTGTCGAAAGTAGCCATCAATTCGTCTTGGATAACATCCTTAGCCTTTGACCAGATATCAATAACACGTTGGTAACGTTCTGAATCTGTAATCAAACCACGACGGAATTGCTTCGTTACTTGTTCAACTTCGGCGTGTGCATCAGCCAAAATCTTTGGCTTGTCAGCCAATTCAGTTACATCGGTCATCGCAACCGTCAAACCAGATTGCGTTGAAATGTCATAGCCCAAGTCCTTCATGCGATCCAAAAGCAATGACGTTTCCGTCACCTTGTAACGCTTGTAGACTTCAGCGATGATATCAGACAAGAAGCCCTTCTTGAATGGCTTAATGATTTCACGGTCAGCTAAAAATTCGTGAATGTTTTCCCCTGGTTCCATAAAGAAGTCATCGGAAACTCCCTGGAAATTATCATCAGATGGTTCATTGATGAATGGGAATTCAACTGGCAAGATTTCATTGAAAATCAATTTACCAACTGAGGTGACCATGATCTTTGACCGTTGGTCATCAGTAAATGGCTTCTTTTCTGAAAATGAAGAAGTTTGAATACCAACACGAGTTTGGTAGTGCACTAGCTTGTTAGCAAAAGCAATCCGAGCTTCATCAATCGATGAGAAAATCATGCCTTCACCTTCACGACCAGCTTCTTCAGTCGTCAAGTAATAGTTACCAATCACCATATCCTGTGAAGGAGCAACGATTGGCTTTCCGTCCTTGGGTGCCAAGATGTGGCCAGCAGCCAACATCAACAACCGGGCTTCCGCTTGCGCTTCATCAGACAAAGGCACGTGAATGGCCATCTGATCACCATCGAAGTCGGCATTATACGCTTCACAGATCAATGGGTGCAAACGCATCGCCTTTCCTGAAACCAAAACCGGTTCAAAGGCCTGAATTCCAAGACGGTGCAATGTCGGTGCTCGGTTCAAAAGCACTGGGTGTTCCTTGATAACGTCTTCCAAAACGTCCATGACGTCTTCGTCGGCCTTATCAATCTTACGCTTAGCTGATTTAACGTTGCCAGCAAGGCCACGCTTTGTCAATTCGCGCATGATAAATGGACGGAACAATTCAATTGCCATTGGACGTGGCAATCCCATTTGGTTCATCTTCAAGAACGGACCAACATCGATAACAGAACGGCCTGAGTAATCAACACGCTTACCCAACAAGTTCTGACGGAACCGGCCTTGCTTTCCCTTCAACATGTGAGACAAAGACTTCAAAGGACGGTTACCAGGACCTGAAACGGGACGGCCACGACGACCGTTATCCATCAAGGCATCAACAGCTTCTTGCAACATCCGCTTTTCATTTTGAACAATGATTCCTGGAGCATGCAAGTCAAACAAACGCTTCAAACGGTTGTTACGGTTGATAACACGACGATACAAATCGTTCAAATCAGATGTGGCAAAACGGCCACCTTCCAATTGAACCATCGGACGCAAGTCAGGTGGGATAACCGGGATAACATCCATCACCATCCACTCTGGCTTGTTGTCTGATTGCAAGAAGGCTTCAATAATGTCCAAACGACGAACCGCGCGCACACGCTTTTGGCCTGTTGCTTCTTGTAATTCATGCTTCAAGGCATCAGCTTCACCGGCCAAATCAACACTGGCCAACAATTCCTTGACAGCTTCAGCACCCATGCCAGCCTTAAAGTTTGCACCGAATTCCTTCTTGTAATCACGGTACTCACGTTCAGTAAGCAATTGCTTCTTTTCAACAGGAGCATCCCCTGGGTCAACAACGACATAAGAAGCAAAATAGATCACTTCTTCCAATGATCGTGGTGACATGTCCAAGACCAATCCCATTCGTGATGGAATTCCCTTGAAGTACCAGATGTGGGTAACTGGGGCAGCTAATTCAATGTGACCCATGCGTTCACGACGAACCTTGGCAGAAGTAACTTCAACACCACAGCGGTCACAAACGATTCCCTTATAACGGATCCGCTTATACTTTCCACAAGCACATTCGTAATCCTTTGTTGGGCCAAAGATTCGTTCATCGAACAAACCATCTTTTTCAGGCTTAAGAGTACGATAGTTAATCGTTTCTGGCTTCTTGACTTCCCCATGAGACCAGTCATGGATTTGATCAGGTGAGGCCAGACCGATTTGCATACTCTCGAATTTATTAACATCGATTGCCATCTATTCGGTCACCTTTCTTTTAATTATTCTTGTTCATCAGTAGAGTTTTGACCAGCGTCTTCTTCTACCTTATCAAAGGCTACCTTAACTTCTTCGTCATCGCGGTTAAGCAAATCAGGGTTCGTACGGGCCAACTTTTCCAAAGCATCAACTGGTAAGACTGAATCGTCTTCATCCATCTGCTTCAATTGAACGGCTTCACCTTCTTGGTCCAAGACACGCATATCCAGACCTAAGGCTTGCAATTCCTTCACCAGGACACGGAATGATTCTGGCACACCAGGCTTAGGGATTGCGTCACCCTTGATGATTGATTCATAAACCTTTACACGACCAGCAACATCATCCGACTTGTAAGTCAAGATTTCTTGCAAGGTGTAGGCAGCACCATAGGCTTCCAAAGCCCAAACTTCCATTTCTCCGAAACGCTGTCCACCGAATTGGGCTTTTCCACCCAATGGCTGTTGCGTAACAAGAGAGTAAGGGCCGATTGAACGGGCGTGAATCTTGTCGTCGACCATGTGGGCCAACTTCATATAGTGCATAACACCAACGGCAACACGCTTATCAAAGGCTTCACCAGTTTGTCCGTCATAAACAACAGACTTACCATCTTGTGGCAAACCAGCTTCAGCCAATGCTTCTTCGATTTCATCGTCTGAAGCACCATCGAAGACAGGGGAAGCAACGTGGATGCCCAACTTCTTAGCGGCAAATCCCAAGTGCAGTTCCAAAACCTGCCCAATGTTCATACGTGATGGCACACCCATGGGTGACAACAAGATGTCGATTGGCGTTCCATCAGGCAAGTAAGGCATGTCTTCTTCAGGAACAACGACTGAAACAGTACCCTTGTTTCCGTGACGACCGGCCATCTTGTCACCGACTTGAATCTTACGCTTCTGAGCGATGTAAACACGAACCATCATGTTAACACCTGGAGCCAATTCATCACCATTTTCAGGTGTGTAGATACGAACGGATTGAACCACTCCGCCACCACCGTGGGGAACCTTCAAAGAAGTATCGCGAACTTCGCGGGCCTTTTCTCCAAAGATAGCATGTAGCAAACGTTCTTCGGCTGACAAATCAGTCACACCCTTTGGTGTTACCTTACCAACCAGGATGTCACCATCCTTAACCTCGGCACCAACACGGATAATTCCGTTTTCGTCCAAGTCCTTCAACTGTTCTTCACCAGTATTAGGAATTTCACGTGTGATTTCTTCAGGGCCGAGCTTCGTATCACGAGCCTCTGAATCATATTCTTCGATGTGAATTGATGTATAAACGTCTTCACGAACCAAACGTTCGTTCAAGACAATGGCATCTTCGAAGTTATAACCATGCCAAGTCATAAAGGCAATCACTGGGTTTTGTCCAAGGGCCAGTTCACCCTTTTCCATTGATGGACCATCTGCCAAAATCTGGTCATCATCGATTTGTTCCCCGACCTTAACAATTGGCTTTTGGTTATAGTTCTTACCACCGTTTGAACGGCGGAACTTCATCAACTCGTAGGTATCCAATTGACCATCTTCACGACGGACACGGATTTCCTTGGCATCAACATATTCAACTTCACCTGCTGCAGTTGAGATAATGGCAGCACCAGAATCGTGGGCAGCCTTATATTCAACACCAGTACCAACGATTGGCGCATGTGGGTCAAGCAAAGGCACGGCCTGACGCTGCATGTTGGCACCCATCAAAGCACGGTTGGAATCATCGTTTTCCAAGAAAGGAATAACCGACGTTCCGACTGAAACAACCTGCTTTGGCGAAACATCGACATAGTCAATCTTTTCGATTGGCGTTTCGATGTTTTCTTCACCGTAACGGGCCATGGCAGTCTTATGAACAAATGAGCCATCGTCTTCCAATTCCGTGTTGGCTTGAGCAACGATATAGTTATCTTCTTCATCGGCCGTCAAATAATCAATCTTTTCGGTAACCTTATGAGTTCCCCAATCAACACGGCGGTATGGCGTTTCAATAAAGCCATACTTGTTGATTCGACCATAAGTGGCCAAAGAGTTGATCAAACCAATGTTAGGACCTTCGGGCGTTTCAATTGGGTCAATTCGACCATAGTGTGTATAGTGAACATCTCGAACTTCGACACCGGCACGATCACGAGTCAATCCACCAGGACCAAGGGCTGACAAACGACGCTTGTGGTTCATTTCACCCAATGGGTTCGTCTGATCCATGAACTGTGACAACTGTGATGAACCGAAGAATTCCTTCACAGCTGCAACAACTGGACGAATGTTAATCAATTGCTGTGGCGTAACAGTCGCAGCATCTTGAATTGACATCCGTTCGCGAACAACTCGTTCCATTCGCGTCAAACCAATACGGAACTGATTTTGCAACAATTCCCCAACAGAACGAATGCGACGGTTTCCCAAGTGATCGATGTCATCAACTTGACCAACCCCTTCTTGCAAGTTCATGAAGTAGTTCATTCCTGCCAAGATGTCAGCTGGGCGAACATTATGCTCGTCTTCAGGCAAGTGACCGTTGCCAATCAAAAGCAAAGTCTTGTCTGGATTTTCGGGTGATTCAATCTTAATCTTTTGCAAAACCACTTCGTCTTGTAAGACAGCATCACCAGATGGTGTATAAGTAACTGTCTTAAAGTCTTCCCGATCCAAGAATGGTGCCAACTTGGCCATCACAGCCTTATCAACAAGCGTTCCCTTTTCAGCAATAATTTCACCAGAATCAGGGTCGGCCAATGTTTCAGCCAAAGTCTGGTTAAGCAAGCGCGTCTTCAATGACAACTTCTTGTTGATCTTGTAGCGACCAACTGGTGCCAAATCATAACGTTTTGGATCAAAGAAACGAGCAACCAACAAAGCACGTGATGAGTCGGCCGTCTTTGGTTCACCTGGACGCAAACGCTCGTAAATGTCCTTCAATGATTCTTCAACACGGGAATCAGACATGTTCTTGTGAACATCCTTTTCCAAAGTCATGTTCAAGGCGTCGTAACCGTCTGAGAAGATATCAATAATATCCGAATCTGAACCAAAGCCAAGGGCACGAACCAATTCTGTCATCAACAACTTACGCGTCCGGTCGATACGAACGTTGGCAATTCCCTTTGCGTCTGTTTCGTATTCCAACCAAGCACCACGGTTGGGGATAACTGTTGTCCCGAAGTGTGGGCGACCATTCTTGTCAGCTTCTTGGTTGTAATAAATTCCAGGTGAGCGAACCAATTGTGAAACAATTACTCGTTCGGCACCGTTAATGATGAACGTTCCCTGTTCAGTCATCAATGGAAAGTCACCAAAGAAGACGTCTTGTGACTTGATTTCACCGGTTTCATGGTTTGTCAAACGCAACGTCACGTGCAATGGTGCTGAGTAGTTCGCATCGTGTTCACGAGCTTCATCGATGTTGTACTTTGGTTCCATCAATTGATAGTCCACGTACTCCAAAGACAAGTTACCCTGGAAGTCTTCGATTGGCATGATGTCGTTAAACATCTCCTTGATTCCTTCATCTAAGAACCATTGGTAGGATGCCAGTTGTACCTCGATCAAATTTGGAAGATCCAGCACTTCTTTAATGCTGGCATATGACCGGCGGGTACGATATTTACCATAATTTACTAAATGTCCTGCCACAGTATCACCTCGTCTGTTATTCACTGTTTACTAGGGAAAATATTACAATTTGATTACAATTTGCGAAATCAAGCCCTTATTTCGGCCAATAAGGCACAAAAAAAGCAAGCCACGTTTTTGTCGCCAAGAGCGGGCATTGCCTGATATAAGGGCGTTGAGTGGACAAGAGATCACCAACTGCCATATTTATTTACAGTGTTTCTGATTACTATTGTACCCACTATCAAAGAAAAAAGCAAGACCCAAACTTGCCTCAAATCGAGTTCGCCTCTGCTTTTAAAGGTAGTGAGCGTCGCGATTAGCTCTTTCAGCATATTCTGCATGGATAATCCAATGATCAACTAAAGCCACTGTCAGCGTTCGAGTGATAGACCCCGTTCTGTTTGAAACCGGTGGACTATCATTACTTCACCAAGCTTGTTAAGGTTTTTACGAAACACCCGCTATACGAAAAGTGGCCGTTTCTGTCAATTAGCGTCAAGACCACCTTCTTTAAGGAACAGCCAGAATTGTTATTAAAAAAGTTAAATCAGCCTCAATCCGTATTTTCAATAAATCAAAAAAGATAAATATTGAAACTGATTGCTCGATAAGCTTGTCCCCAAGACAACAAAAAGAATAAGATTGGCCGCTCTCATCTTCGACCAATCTTATTCTTGAAAAATATTTTGTTGTGGACTTCCAAACCTATGTATACTTGCAGTTCACCAATTACTGACTTGCTAATCAACAAAGTTATGCACCTTAAAAGGACCAGGGAGTTTTATCGTTGCCCCAACCGGACCTTTCATCTCTCACCAATGCAGATTAAGTGAAACGACGCACGGACATCACGCGGACCGCTCTGTCTCTTGGCAAAGTCTCTCCTCTTTGCTCTAAAACAAAAGACATAGCAGTGTCACAACAGTTACATTTTACCGAGTTTTGTCCTCTTTTTTCAAGGGATTTTGGTTGTCAGGTGTTAACCTCACCCATCAAACTATGTTGAAAAAGACCATTTTGGTGGTCACTGAGATGGTATAATGTTCAATAATCCACAATATTAATTTTCACTTACCCGAAAGGACACCATGGAAAATCCCCAACCCGTGACAACCGAACGCATTTTTTACGCATACCTGAAGGTCGCCCGAGTCGCTGAGAGTACAAAAGATATTTCATTAGCCAAAATCGCTGAAGAATTAGGTGTCTCCAGACAAGCTATCTACAAAAATCATTTTCAAAATATTGAAGAACTAACGCAATCACTGCATTATTACGTTGATAATAAACCATACCAACAGTTAAAGTGTTTTGCCTTTCATGACAAAAACCGTTCTTTCAAAGAATTACTAAATGTTTTCGCTCAAAACGTTATCCCATCACTCTATGAAAAACATGAATTTCTCGGTGTTTTTTATTCAAAAGTCGCAGACCCAGCCTGGCGCCCCTACTTAAACCAACAGTACATCGACATGCTCATCCCCTACTTTGATGGTGCCAATGGTAACCAGCACGAGCTAACCTCAAAAACCCTTGCCGAGCTCACGATTAACCAAGTCATGGCCGCCATCAGCATCTGGCTTACTCAAGAAGAACCCGTTAAACCCGACATTTTTGCTAAACGTTTTATCTATCTTTTCTCAAATTCTATCCTTGATTTAGCCGAAATGAGCGACTAAGCCGTGAACTTTCACAAAAAGAGCTTCCACTTTAAAGTGGAAGCTCTTTTATTAATTAACAAACACAACTTACCCAAGCGAAGTCCGGCCGAATAACCGATTATTAATGTTCCGCCTTTGAGTCCAAATCAATCTCATCCAACGGAATCAACTTTGACTTCTTAACAATCTTATAGACAATATATGGAATCACGACAATTGGCACCGACAAATAAGTCATGCCAATCTTTTCCCAATCAAAGTGAATAAAGGAAGATGGATCTTGCAAAACAATCACCACGATTGACAAAACAATTGCTAAAACCGGACCAAATGGGAACCAGCGAGCCTTGTAAACCAACTTGTTCAAATCCTTACCCTGGCGAACATAAGCACGGCGGAAGCGCAAATGCGCTAAGGCAATGCCTAACCAAGCTATAAAACCTGACAAACCTGAGGCAGCAACCAACCAAGTGTAGGCTTCACTACCGCCCTTAATGTCTGACAAGAAAGCAAACATACCAACAAAAACAGTCAACAATAGGGATGCCCAAGGGACACCAAACTTTGACAACTTAGAAAATACCTTTGGTGCCTGGCCCTTCTTGGCCAAGGCATATAAAGTCCGGTTGGCAGCATAAGTAGCTGAATTAGCAGCTGAAATAATCGATGTCAAGATAACCGCATTCATCAATGAAGCTGCAAAGGCAATGCCAGCATTCTTAAAGACAATCGTAAATGGTGAAACTGTGATGTCATTGTTATTAGCAGCTGACAACAAATTGGGATCCTTGTAATAAACCAAAGCAGAAATCACAAAAATCGCTCCGATATAGAACAACAAGATTCGCCAAAAGACTGAGTTAATCGCCTTTGGTACTGATTTTGACGGGTCCTTTGCTTCACCGGCAGTAATTCCCACCATTTCCGTTCCCTGAAATGAAAAACCAGCAACTAAGAATACTGATAAGACCCCTTGGAAACCACCAACAAAACCATGGTTCCCAACAGACAGGTTATGCATCACGTTTTGATTGGAGTGAATGACCCCAAAAATGGTCAAGACACCGACAGCCAAGAAGAAGACAATGGTCACAACCTTAATTGTTGATAACCAGAATTCTGTTTCACCAAAAGTCGAAACAGAAAAGAGATTAATCAAGAAAATCAACGCCAACACAATCGCTGAGAAAACCCAAGCCGGTACGTGGGGCAACCAAAACTGTGCAACCAAACCAACTGCTGAAACTTCCGCCGCAATGGTAATCGCCCAGTTAAACCAATAATTCCACCCGAGGGCAAAACCCATCGCTGGTTCAATAAAACGGTTTCCATATTCCGAAAACGAACCAGTAGTTGGCATATAGGTTGCCATTTCACCAAGGGAAGTCATCAGGAAGTAAACCATGACACCCATCACCAGGTAGGCAGTGATTGCCCCCATTGGCCCTGCTTGCGATACCGTTGCTCCAGAGGCCAAAAAGAGCCCCGTTCCAATTGATCCACCCAAGGCAATCATGGAGACATGACGTGTCTTCAATTCCTGCTGGATGGCATTTTGATCTTGTTCAGCCATTTGCATGACTCCTTCATATTAATTTCAAACAATAAAAAACCTGTTTTGTCACAAAACAAAACAGGCGGTAAATTCGTTCAATAATGATAGCAATGATTAGCAAAGCGCACCGTTAAAAACGACAGTCCGATGAATCTTCTTCACCGGCCCAAGGAGAATCTTTGGCCCAAAAATTTCCTTTCGGCAACAGCACCTTTCACCCTCATTCTTCGTCTTGGCCAGACTCCCCAGGGTTACTGATTTTCGTTGCGACCTCTTTGTTTGTTGTTCTTACCTTAACACAACCTAAATATCACCGTCAACTGCAAAAATAGCTAACCAACTTTTAACGTGCTTTAAGTAAACTCTAGCAGCTAAACGGAAGTAGGTATAGGCCAATAAGAAAGCACCCAGCACAATGGTGAAGGACAAATCACTGCCCACCATTTTATTCCCAGCTAACACAATCCATGTCAACACAAAGACGGTTTGAATGGCTGTCTTGACCCAGTGAGCCACATGAAATCGACGAACCAGGATATTATCAAATTCAAAGAAAAACAAGGCCCACATTGCCAATGATAAATCAGGCATCGTTTGATCTAAGGTCAACCCATGATTCCAGGTCAAAAAGACCAGCGCCGACCAAATAATCATAGTGATAAAGAAAATCGTAGTCACGTTCAGCACCCACCAAGAGCCAATTTTAAAGCCCAAAGATCGAATAAAAAACGCCCAAAAAATATTGATTAACCAAATGAACCACAAGCTTCCCAACAAATTCGCAGGTCCTGCTAAAAATAAGAAATGACTAGCAATTTCTTGGGCAACAATGGCCAAAACAGTATCCATTAACTCCAAAAAACCACTATTGAAGCGCAGCATAATCGATAGAATAATAAAAAGTGCTAGAAAGCACTTTGACAAATATGGTCTCTTTTTTAATGGCGATATTAACACAAAACGGTCCTCTTCGATAACTAACATTCTTACCTAAAAGAGTTTACGTCATGTAATAAAAAAAAGCAAAGTGCAACCAACGCAATGAAGAATTATTTTTAATTAAAATAATTGATACCCATGGCTGTTCGAACCTCTTTCATGGTTTCTTCAGCCCTTTGGTTGGCTTTTTCTGAACCATCTTTCAACATGGCTAATACCTGATCCATATTTTGTGCGTACTCTAACCGACGTTCACGAATCGGTGCTAGTTCAGCTTCCATCACGTCTAATAGGTGCTTTTTGAGCTTCATATCACCTAAACCACCCGCTTGGTACTGTTCCTTTAGGTCTTGTACCCGACTTTGATCGTGGTCAAAAATATCTAAATAGGTAAAGACAACGTTTCCTTCAACATGTCCCGGATCCTCAACACGAATATGTGTTGGATCAGTATACATTGACTTGACCTTCTTAGCCAAGGTGTCTGGGTCATCAGAAAGGTAAATGCCATTATTCAAAGACTTCGACATCTTTGCATTTCCATCAATTCCTGGTAGGCGTCCTTGACCCTTTGGTGGAAAAACGCCTTCAGGCTCAACAAAGACATCTTTTTGATAAGCATTATTAAATGACCGCACTAATTCGCGCGTTTGTTCAATCATCGGTTTTTGATCATCACCAACCGGGACCTTTTTGGCCTTAAAAATCGTAATATCAGCAGCCTGGGAAACTGGATAGGTTAGGAAACCAGCGGGAATCCCTTCTCCGAAGCCCTTTTGCTGAATTTCGGTCTTGACTGTTGGATTACGCTCTAAACGTCCTAATGAAACCAAGTTCATAAAGTACATCGTTAATTCAGCTAAGCCTGGAATTTGGGACTGGACAAAAATGGTTGACTTCTTTGGGTCCAAGCCAACAGCCAAATAGTCCAAGGCAACTTCCGTCAATGATTGTCTGATTTTTTCAGGATTACGCGCATTATCCGTGAAGGCCTGGGTGTCGGCAATCATGATATAGGGGTCAAATTCCCCAGAATTTTGCATAGCCACTCGATTCTTCAATGATCCAATATAGTGACCGATATGTAGTTTTCCGGTTGGGCGATCACCAGTTAAGTAAATTTCTTTTTCCATGGCTTCTATTCTCTTTCTAGTTATTAACTCCTCTATTATAACGAAATCAAACTCGACTTGCAGGATTCTTGTTTTATTGTTATATTATGAGAAAAAGATTAGAATGTTTTCACACTAAGGGGGAATCAATATGAAATATGCTGTTGTGGGTGCAGGTGCGATGGGTCTTCGTTACGGTCTCTTATTGCAAGAAGAAGCAGGCCTCGACGTCGATTTTGTCGAGCCAACACAAGGTTCAGTCGACGTTATTAAAGCTCAAGGCGACGTAGTTTACCGATCGGTTAACCACGAAGACCGGACGCCAATTAAGGTGAATATCTATTCACCAGAAGAATACGAAAATACCCCAGATGTCTGGATTTTCTTTATGAAGCAAATGCAATTAGCAGATGCATTAAAGCGCTTGCAACCTAAGTTCCAAAAGGGGCAAACCGCTTTGGCTGCCATGAATGGCATGGGTCACATTGAAAAAATTCAAGAATACTTCGACGAAGAGCATATCATCGGTGGAACAGCTATGATTGCAACTATTTTGAATAACTTTGGTGACGTCGACTTTATTGGGGAAACAAGTTCTGTTTATGCAAACCTGACCCAAAAGCCATCCAAGGTCATGGATGAAGTGCAAAAAGATTTTCAAGCAGCCGGCTTGAACCCCTCTTATTCTGAAAACTTCATGGGAACATTGCTGACAAAGGTTACTTTCAACTCGGTAGAAAACTCAATCGCTACCATGTTCCAATCCCGGATGGGTCATTTGATCGAATACAAGGACTTCGTTTCAAAGATTGCTGCCCCACTTGTCGCAGAAGTTTATGCTGGTGCTAAGGCAGCCGGCATCGAATTGATTGAAACAGAACAGGAGATGTTGGAACAGGTCGATTACGTTTCCCGCGTTGGTAACCCACTCCACTTCCCTTCTATGTATCAAGACTTTGTGAAGGGACGTCCAACGGAAGTTGACTACATCAACGGCTACTTGGCTGATTTGGCCGAAAAGAACGGCGTACCAGCTCCTAACCAACGTTTGATTACCAACTTGGTCCATCTTGCCGAAGCAATGCGTGAATTTAACCCACCAGTTAATAAGCTTGTACAAGCAGAAAAGTAAAAAAATTATAGTCAAAAATCGCTGATAAAGACTGCTAGCGCATTGATAAGCGAGCTTAAAAACTCCTTACATTTGCCCTGCCACATCAGCGTTTTTTCTTTGCCTTTTAGACAACAAAAAAGCCGCAACCGAAGTTGCGACTTTAATAGTAGCTCGTGAGAGAATCGAACTCTCGATTCCGCCGTGAAAGGGCAGCGTCTTAGCCACTTGACCAACGAGCCATGGTCAGTTGTTGCTTGATATCTCTATCAAACAACTATATTAGTATATCAAGGTAAGACGCTTTCGTCAACACTTAAATCAATTTTTTTGCATTTTAGTACCAACCGTACTGCAAATGATGGGCCAATGCTGCCTGTGCAGTCCCATAACGAGCAGCAATATAAGCTTTCATTGCTTGCAACTGATCTTGATAATCAGTTGAATTGCCACCATAGCGAGCGCGCAGAGTTGGAGATAATTGGCCAATTCCAAAGTAAATGCCGTTTGTAGCATTGACGTTACCACCAGATTCCTTCATGATGATTGTTTGAAGCGCCTGCTGTTCTGCTTGGTTATCATCCAAGGCATTATCTTGGACTACCTGGCTTTGCTGGCTAGAAACTGATGTCGGAGCCGCTTGCGATGCAGGTGCCTCTGAAACAACTGTCTGAGAACTAGCCGTTTGCGATGCAGGTGCCTCTGAAACAGCAACCTGTGAACTAGCCGTTTGCGATGCAGGTGCCTCTGAAACAACTGTCTGAAAACTGGCTGACTGGGATGCAGGTGCCTCTGAAACAACTGCCTGAGAATTAGCCGTCTGCGATGCAGGTGCCTCTGAAACAGCTGTCTGAGAACTAGCCGTCTGCGATGCAGGCGCCTCTGAAACAGCTGTCTGCGAACTGGCTGACTGGGATGCAGACGTTTGAGCGCTTTGCGAACTCGTCTGACTGCCACTCTTATTGATGGACAAAATCTGTCCAACAAAAATTTGATTGGCATCCTTGATATTATTTTCTTGGGCCAATTGATCAACACTTGAACCAAACTTCTGCGCTAAAGTCCAGAGGTTATCCCCCGCTTGAACTCGGTAAGTATTTTCGGTCATTTGTGTTGTGGCATTTTGTGATGTGGTCTTTGTATTGGCAACACCGATAATCAATTCTTGTCCTTGATAAATTTTATCAACATTTTGAATTTGATTATCCGATGCCAACTGTGCCACCGTCGTATTAAAACGAGACGCTAATGCTGATAGCGTTTCGCCACTGGCAACTGTATGCTTTTGCACCTGGTCGGCACTAACTGCATGTTGACCGGCTGCAACAGAACCAGCTAAACCAGCAGCGATTAATAATTGCTTTTTGACGTTCATATGACGCTCCTTTCTTTTTCTTGAGGCGAGAAAAAATCGATTATCTGCGCCTACTATGTCTCATGATAACCTTTTTGATGTAACAATGTTTTTAAAATTGTCATAAGAACTCATTAAGTCCAACTTTTACTGCTAAATCAGCTAGAACTCTACCCCGCTGATTTTTACTTTAAGCAACAAAAAAAGGAGTTAGCCAACAGCTAACTCCCTTTTTGATTTTAACGACCCGAACGAATTGAAGCAACATGAATACGGTTAACAGCACGCATCAAAGCGACGCGGGCCATATCCATTTCGTGTTGGTTTTTAACTTCTTGTGCATGACCCAAACGTAATTGCGCACGTTCCTTAGCACTTTCAGCACGGTTCACATCGATATTATCAGCAGTTTCTGCACTGTCGGCGATAACCGTCAACAGATTATTAGAAAACTCTGCCACGCCACCGTTAACGGCGAGTGACTTTTCTTGTTGGTCTTTTTTAACCAACATTTCGTCAATGGCCATGGCGGCCAAAATTGGTTCATGGCCGGCCATAATGCCCAGCTGTCCACCCTGTGTGTTAATCACAGCAATTTCAACTTGGTCTTGGTCGTAGACTTGGCCTTCAGGGGTCACAATCTTAACTGCGATTCCCCGTGAGTTTGTTTCTTCATCAGCCATGGATTACCCCCTTATTGGGCCATCGACTTGGCCTTATCAACCACTTGTTCGATAGCACCGACGTTACGGAAGGCATCTTCAGGCAAGTTATCATACTGACCGTTCAAGATTTCCTTAAATGAGCGAACAGTTTCTGAAACAGGAACATATTCACCCTTCACACCAGTAAAGGTTTCCGCAACTGAGAATGGTTGTGACAAGAAGAATTGGATACGACGAGCACGGTTAACAGTAACCTTCTCTTCGTCTGACAATTCATCCATACCCAAAATTGCAATAATATCTTGCAATTCACGGTAACGTTGCAAAGTCCTTTGCACTTCAGTAGCGACTTCGTAGTGTTCTTGCCCAACAACTTGTGGGTCCAAAGCAGAAGAAGTTGATGCCAAAGGATCAACGGCAGGATAAATACCCTGTTGTGTCAATGAACGTTCCAAGTTGGTTGTAGCATCCAAGTGGGCGAAAGTCGTTGCAGGCGCAGGATCAGTATAATCATCGGCTGGCACATAAACGGCTTGGATTGAAGTAACGGCACCCTTCTTAGTCGAAGTGATTCGTTCTTGCAAACGGCCCATTTCAGAAGCCAATGTTGGCTGGTAACCAACGGCTGAAGGAATACGACCCAAAAGGGCAGAAACTTCAGAACCAGCTTGCGTGAAACGGTAGATGTTATCGATAAAGAGCAAAACATCTTTACCTTCGTTATCACGGAATGATTCGGCCATCGTCAAACCAGTCAAGGCAACACGCATACGTGCACCAGGAGGTTCGTTCATCTGTCCATAAACCATGGCAGTTTGCTTCAAAACGCCAGATTCCTTCATTTCGTGGTACATGTCATTACCTTCACGGGTACGTTCCCCGACACCAGTAAAGACAGAAATACCATTATGCCCTTGGGCAATGTTGTGGATCAATTCTTGGATTAGAACAGTTTTCCCAACCCCGGCTCCACCGAAGAGCCCAATCTTTCCACCACGGATATATGGTGCCAGAAGATCAATAACCTTGATTCCTGTTTCCAAAATTTCCGTTGAAGTTGCAAGTTCATCAAATGCAGGAGCATCACGGTGAATGGGGTGGCGTACGACTGAAGAGTCGATTGCACCTGCATTATCCACCGGGTCACCCAACACGTTGAAAACTCGACCCAAAGTAGCTTCCCCTACGGGAACTTCAATGGGCTTACCGGTATCGGTCACGGCCATGCCGCGTTGCAATCCATCAGTTGAGTCCATGGCAATGGTACGGACAACCCCGTTTCCCAAAGCCAAAGAAACTTCAACCGTCAATGTTTTGTCAGATCCTAAATCAATCAACAAGGCGTTGTTGATTTCAGGAACAACTTGCCCTTCTTCAAAGGCAACATCAACAACTGGACCGATCACTTGTACGACTTTTCCAGTAGTCATCGTTGTTTCCTTTCAATTTCAAAGCTTTGCTGGCTATTTTAAGCCCGCAAAGATGCTGCGATTAGCTTATTCCAAAGCAACCAAGCCACCAGTAATTTCGGTGATTTCAGTCGTGATTTGTGCTTGACGTGCGCGGTTATATTGCAAACCTAACGTACCAATTAAATCGTCGGCTGAATCGGTTGCCGATGACATCGCCGTTGATGATGCGGCATGTTCCGCCGTCTTGGCATCCAACACGGCTTCGAAAACCAACGATTGGATGTATTGTGGCAAAACCACGTTCAAAACTGTAGTTGAATCCGGTTCGGAATCATAGGCTGATTGAACTTCAAAGTCCGCTGCCACGTCTTCGTGACTATCATCCATGTCTTCCAAAATATCCTTTGTCAATGGCAGTAATTGCGTGTTTCGTTGCTCTGATTCCAAACGATTCACAAAGTGATTGTAAACCAAATGCAATGAATCAAAGGCTTCCGCTTCATACAATGAAATGACCGTCTTTAACAGTTGGCGAATTTCATTGAAGGTTGGGACATCGGAAATACCGCGGTGTTCTAAGGCAATGGAGAAGCCACGTTGCTTGTAAAAATCAGCTCCGTTACCACCAATTGCTAAGATCACAGTATTTTCTTTAGTTAAGTTGTGCTTTTCCATCAAGGCGTTTGTCTTCTTGATGATGTTGGCGTTATAAGACCCAACTAAACCTCGGTCTGAGGTCACAAGCAAGATTCCCGTCTTCTTTACCGGCCGCTTAGCAACCATTGGCAAATGAGCAGAATCGACATTATCCAACACGTGCGCCTCAATTAAGTGGCCCACCACTGCCTTCAAACGGTTAGCATATTCATGGTAACCAGTTGCCGAATTTTGAATCTTACTAAGCTTTGCAGTTGAAACCAACTGCATTGCAGCTGTAATCTGCCGAGTCTTTTTTGTTGAGCCAATTCGCCGTTTAATATCTTGTAAAGAAGCCATGTTGCCTCCTTTTATTGGTCAACTGAGCCAGCAAAGCCATCCTTAAAGCTCTTCACTGCAGCATCCATCTTAGATTGGTCAGGCAAGTTCTTGGTCGTGACAATTTCGTCCAACAAGTCCTTTTGACTAGCATCCAAGTATGAAACGAATTCATCTTGGAAGCGTTGCAAATCTTCGATTGCCACATCATCCAAGAAACTGTGTGTCAAAGCATACAAGACAAAGACTTGATGCTGAACAGACATAGGCGCGTGTAATGGTTGCTTCAAGATTTCAACAGTGCGCTTTCCACGACCCAACTTAGCTTGCGTTGCTGCATCCAAGTCAGAACCGAATTGAGCAAAGGACTCCAATTCACGGAAGGAAGCCAAGTCCAAACGCAAAGTTCCAGAAACCTTCTTCATTGCCTTAATCTGGGCATCCCCTCCAACACGGGAAACAGATGTTCCAGCATCGATGGCAGGACGAATACCGGCATAGAAGGAGTCGGCATCCAAGAAAATCTGGCCATCGGTGATTGAAATCACGTTAGTTGGAATATATGCAGAAACGTCACCACCTTGTGTTTCAATGATTGGCAAAGCAGTCATTGATCCACCACCGAGTTCGTCTGACAACTTGGCAGCACGCTCAAGCAAGCGTGAGTGCAAGTAGAAGACATCACCAGGGTAAGCTTCACGTCCAGGCGGACGACGCAAGATCAAAGATATCTCACGGTAGGCCGTTGCCTGCTTTGACAAATCATCAAAGACAATCAAGACGTGCTTACCGTTGTACATGAATTCTTCACCCATGGCTGCACCAGCATAAGGAGCCAAGTACAACAAAGCGGCAGCTTCAGATGGGCCGGCGTTAACAACAATCGTGTAATCCATTGCGCCCATCTTTTTCAAAGTTTCAACTTGTTCACGAACAGTTGAATCCTTTTGACCAATAGCGACATAAACAACAATCATGTCTTGGTCTTTTTGGTTCAAAATTGTGTCAATGGCGATTGAAGTCTTTCCAGTCTTACGATCACCAATGATCAATTCACGTTGTCCACGTCCGATTGGAACCAAGGCATCAATAGCTTTGATTCCAGTTTGCAAAGGTTCTGAAACGGACTTACGGTCCATAACACCAGGAGCCTTCACTTCAACCGGTCGTGTCTTCGTTGTTTTCAAGTCGCCTAATCCGTCAATTGGTTGTCCCAATGCGTTGACGACGCGCCCGATAAGTTCTTCACCAACTGGCACTTCCATGATGTGTCCAGTCCGCTTAACTGTATCACCTTGGCGGATGCCATCTGAACTACCCAAAACGATAATTCCGACTTCGCTCTCTTCCAAGTTTTGGACCATTCCAAATTCGCCGTTTGTAAATTCGACCAATTCACCAGAAAGGGCATTTGCCAAACCAGTAGCTCGTGCAATTCCATCTCCGATATAGGTAACAGTACCAATTTCTTCTACAGTCAGTTTTGTGTCGAACTTTTCGAGCTGCTGCTTAATTAAAGCAGAAATTTCTTCAGCTTGAATCGCCATGTCTTTTCCTCACTAACCTAGTAACTCTGCCCTCATTTTGGCAATCTTTGTCTGCAACGAACCGTCAATTAACAACGACTTCGATTGCATGACCACGCCCCCAATAATGTCTTGATTGACTTTATAGGTTGCTTGGATTTTCTTTGCGCCACTTTGCTTCTTAAAAGCATTTGACAACCGTTCTTTTTGGTCTTCATCAGCTTCTACCGCTGTGGTAATTGTCACGGCTTGAATACCCTGACTTTGCTGGTAAAGGTCAAAAAAACGATCAACTACTGCAGGCAAATATGCGAAATGGTGGTGGGCCAAAAGAATTTTAACCAAGTTCACCACTGCATTATCTGCGCCTTGCGTCAGCGCATCAACTAACCCACCTTGGTCAGCATCAGAAATTGTCTGTGCTGTTAGCAAAGCAGTTAATTTTGGTTCAGCGACAACCACTGAACGAATGGCTAGCAAGTCTGCACTAATGCTTTCTAAAGCATTGTGTTCGTCTGCATAAGCCAAGATTGCTTGGGCGTATTGGTTAACAATTTTTTCTTTTTGCTTGGCCATACGCCCCCCTTACCGCTGGTCTAAGTCTGCCAAATAGGCATCAATCAAAGACCGCTGATCATCAGCAGATAAATTCTTTTGAATCAATTTAGATGCAATCGTTACAGACAAGTCTGCAACATCCTTCTTGGCAGAAGCCAACGCCTCAGTCTTCAACTGATCAGCATCATTTTCAGCTGCTTTACGTAAGCTTAAGGCCTGGTCATTAGCAGTCTTCAAGAGAGCTTCTGATTGGTCCTTAGCTGATTTTTTAGCAGCGCTAATCACTTGACTGGCTTGGTCTTTTCCTTCAGCCAATTCCTGTTCGCGTTGTGCAGCCAACTTGGCTGCATCTTCATTTGCCTTTTGGGCACTATCCAAATCGGTGTTAATTTTATCTGCACGTGCATCCAATGCCTTTGTTAAAGGACCGTAAGCAACGTGCTTCAAGATGACCATCAGAGTAAGGAAAGCGACGATAATGAAGACCATGTCACCTAAAGGCATGGCCTTTGTCATTGATAGTGTTGGAACCATCATTTTTTCCTCCCTCTGGGACTATTACTTGTTAATAAGTGTGAAGGCCATACCCAAAACGATAATTGGTGTGGCTTCAGCCAAGGCCAATCCCAAGAAGGCACGTGACAAAAGCTTGTTAGCCAATTCAGGTTGGCGAGACATTCCAGCTAAGAACTGTGAGTACATCACACCGACCCCGATACCACCACCGATGGCAGATCCCGCAAAGGCAATCCCGGCTGCGATTACGCCTAAGTTGTGTAAATCCATTGTAATTCTCCTTTAATGCTAAAACGCTCCGCGTTTTTTTCTTTCGGTTTGGATGATAACGCTCCCGCGTGTGGCCTAACGCTGTGCCAGACCAAGTCAATCCTATTCATTGCCAGATAACTGAGCCGTAAAGACGGCGGTCAACATGACAAAGACATAGGCTTGAATTCCACCAATTAATAGTGAGAATCCCTGCCATGCAATTTCCAATGGGAAAGCTAGGATAATCCAGAACCCATTTAAGTGAGTTCCCCAAGCCATGCTTGCGAGCAAATTTAACATCAATTCGCCGGCAAAGATATTTCCAAAGAGCCGCAAAGCAAGAGTCAAGAAGTTGGTAAACTGCTCAACCACATTCAAAGGAAACATCGCAACGTAGGGTTTGAAGAACATGTTCTTCAGATAGCCACCCAAACCAAGTGTTTTCACACCTGTTCCATGGGCAAGCATCAACGACATAATCGCCAATGTAAAGGCAAATAATGGGTCAGCTGTTGGCGACTTAACATAAGTAACGCCATTACCCATCTTAACTTGCAACAGCAAGCCCATCTCGTTTGCAACAATCAAAAACAAGAAAAGGGTGAAGGAATAGAGACCGAATTGTCGGGCCAAATTGGCCGGTAACTGGTCGCCTAAGATTCCACGAACAAAATCTAAGACATACTCAATTGCATTCTGCCCTCGGCTTGGACGAATACCCACTTTTCGAGTCATCAAAACCGCTACCAAAACCACGATTGACATTGCCAAAAGCGTTGAAATAATCGTCGTCCAGTTAAAGGTTAGACCCAACAAGGTAAAGGTTGATGTTGGTTCATCCATCGATTTTCTCCTTTCTAAAGAACTTATTTTGATGCAAGGCGTTGGGCGCACTCCTCAAAATATATCCCCAATAATACTCGTCAAAGTTCTCAAATACAAGCAACTTTGTTGGAATATCACAACATTTTTTATTTTGTTTTAATCGTAACCTAATTAAACAACAAAATCAGAAAAGTGTTGATAAAACTCCGTTAAATCAGGACTTTAGCGATCTGATTTTGCCACCTTAGGTAGAATTAAATTCAGAATGATTCCGAGAACCGTCGCTAATGCGACACCCGAGAAGTCCACTTGTGAACCAAGAGCCAAATGGAAGTTTCCAATTCCAACAACCATCACTGGGCCCGCAATCATTAAATTACGCTTTTGCCCATAATCGACTTTATTGTCGACAATTACTTGCAAACCAGCTGCAGCAATGACACCATACAGCATAAAGCCAACACCGCCAGTAACAGCACCAGGGACTGTACCAATCAAAGCCGATAGCTTGCCAATAAAGGCAAAGCCAGCAGCTAAGACAGCAGCTCCACCAATCACCCAGACAGAATATACTCGCGAAAGCTGCATCACGCCAATGTTTTCACCGTAAGAAGTGACGGCAGGCCCACCAACCAAACCAGCAAAAACCGAAGCAGCACCATCACCAGCTAACGTCTTATGTAGACCAGGATTTTCAAAGAAGTCCTGACCGGTAATTTTCGAAAGAACCAATAAGTGGCCTAAATGCTCCGATAAGGTAACCAAAACTAAGGGGGCCATGGTCAAAACGGCCATTGGATAAAAGTGCCAGGAAAGACCATTATGACCAGAAAAAAGAAAATCAAACTTTGGTAACGCAAACCAATGGGCGCTGGCCACGGAGCTCAAGTCCACTAACCCGAGTGCCAAGGCCAACAAGTAACCAAAGATAATACCAATTAGCACTGGAATTAATCCCAAAAAACCGCCAAGATACATATTGGCAAAAATTGTTACTAATAAGGTTGCACCAGCAACTAAAAAGACCTTGATGTCGTAGTGACCGTTTAGTTCCGTCGCCGATTGGGCTGCTGTAGCAGCTAATGAAAGGCCAATCACCAAAATAACGGGTCCGACCACTTCTGGTGGGAAAATCTTGTCAATCCAAGCAGAACCGATTCGCCAAACAATCAATGAAATAATCAAGTAAACAATTCCAACCGAAACAACGCCCTGACCGACAGCAGGATAACCAATGGTCTTCATCATCGAAGCCATCGGGATGATAAAGGCAAAAGAAGAACCCATATAAGCAGGAACCTTCCCTTTAGTTGTTAGTAGGTGAATTAATGTTCCAACACCTGATGAAAAAAGGGCCACACCAGGATTTAACCCCACCAAAAGCGGTACTAAAATCGTGGCCCCAAACATTGAAAACAAGTGTTGTAATGACAACCCAATTAATTGAAAAAATGGAGGCCGTTCATGTAAGTCATAAATCGGCTGTCTTTGCTGTTTTTCTTCCATATTTTTTCCTTTATCTAAAAATCCTAATAAAAAACCCACCGGAGAATCATCTTCCCAGACAGGCTTTTTGTTGACTTTATGCGCCCAACGTCTTCTTTGACTTGATTGACAAATCATCTGCCAAATCATAAACGATTGGTTGACCGTTAGCAATTTCAAGGTTCAAGATGTCATCATCTGAAATCTTCTCCAAGTGCTTAGCCAAGGCACGCAATGAGTTACCGTGAGCTGCGATCACAACGTTCTTACCTTCTTCCAAATCCTTCTTGATCTTGGCTTCGTAGAATGGCAGTACTCGTTCCAAAGTAACCTTCAAATTCTCACCTAATGGCAATTCTCCGAAAGGCACATCAGCATAACGGGCGTCAAAGGCAGGATAAGTCTTACCCTGAACTTCAACTGTTTCTTCATAGTTTTCAAGCAATGGAGGCAAAACATCATAAGAACGACGCCAGATGTGCACTTGATCGTCGCCCCACTTTTCAGCGGCTTCCGCCTTATTTTGTCCTTGCAAAGCACCATAGTGACGTTCGTTCAACCGCCATGACTTTTCTTCAGGGACGTACAATTGACCAGCTTCTTCCAATGCGTAGTGCAAAGTAGTGATAGCACGTGTCAAAACAGAAGTATAGGCTTGGTCAAAGACCAACCCCTCTTCCTTCAAGAGAACCCCAGCTTGCTTAGCTTGGTCAATTCCCTTGTCAGACAACTTGGTGTCAATCCAACCATTAAAAAGGTTTAATGCGTTCCATTCACTTTGTCCGTGACGGATCAAAACTAATTTTGCCATTTCCATGCTCCTTTGATTATTACAATAAGATTCCTTGCTATTATACAACATTTGGTCTTTGAATTGAATTTATTCCAAAGAAAAAACCCGGGAAAAATTCCCGAGCTTTTTCGGTAAAGACTAAGTAATTAGTCCTTTACGATGTTAACAGCTTGCAAACCGCGGTCTGAGTTTTCAACATCGAAAGTTACGGCTTGGCCGTCTTCCAAAGTCTTGAAACCGTCACCTTGGATTGCTGAGAAGTGTGCAAACACATCTTCACCTGATTCGCGTGTGATAAAGCCGTAGCCCTTTTCGCTGTTAAACCACTTTACAGTGCCTTTTTCCATGATTGTTTCTCCTTGGGTCATCCCAAAATTATAGTTGTAATTAAGAATTGTTGGTATGACGCCTTCCGAAAAAAACAAATCAAAATCAAAACCTAAATTACACTGTTACTGTAACATAGAAATCAAGACTAAGCAATATTTTTCACTTAAGTTAGCTGGAATCATACTAGTTTGATTAAAAAGTACAACTTCCTTTTAACTATTTTTTAATGATTATTCGCTAAAAGATTTTGATAATAGGAAACGGCAGTTTGCGCTGCCCCATCGGGATCGGTTTGTGATTGTGACTTAACCTGCTGGAACCATTGAATAAAGTCAGCTTGGTTAGCCATTCCCGCAACGATACTCTTCAAGCGTTCGCCATCTTGTGATGAGAGAGCCAGCCATGTTGGTGGAACTTGGTAAGTTACCTGACGCGACTTTAAGTCATGGTTGTTACCCGAAATGGCAAACATAAACTTGTAGAAACCGTTTCGGTAAACATAGTTCTTAGAAGTTGTCACCTTAAAGGCCTGATTTCCTTGAACATTTTGAATGGCCGTCTTGGTCTTCAAATCAGGCTTGGCCACTGTTGAAGTTGTACTCGTCGAAGTATCTCGGTAAATAAAGACCTTTTCCTTACCGGATGTGCCAACTTGTTGGTAGGACAAGACACCATAGATGTTTTGCCCCTGAACGGAATAAATTTGCTGTTTAGTCGTTGTTGTTTGCACCTTCATACCAAAATGATCATGCATATTGGCAATGATTAACACAACTGAAGCAAGCACGACTAGGAAAGAAACAGCAACAGCAATAACCCGCTTTCTCATATCCTGTACCATCATTAATGATACAAAAGCTAAGACAACAAAAATAAATAGAATAAAGACAATCATCTTAGTTCTCCTTTCCTGCTGCAGGCTTTGGCTCAACCTTACCCTTATGCATCAAAAATGATAGCGCAAAAGCTAGCAAAGCAAAGCAGGCGGCCAAGAGGAAGGATGCATGGAACCCATCCAAGCTTGCCTGTAAGGCCTTTGAGCCATAGGCAATCGGATCGGCCGTCTTCAGGGAATCGCTTGGCAGGTTATTGTTAATTTGTGACTGCATCACGGAAGCAAGAATCGCCGTCCCCAACGAGGCCGCAATTTGACGGGCCGTGTTATTAACGGCAGTTCCCTGCGCTGTTTGATTCAAGTGCAAAGCACCCATAGCAGATGACGTCAATGGCATCATCGTAATCCCGACACCCATCATCCGAACCATGTACAAGGCCGTAATATAAATCGTTGGCGTTGTTTCAGTCAAGAATTGGAAGGGAATTGTCCCTAGCAAAATCATGGCAAAACCAAAGGCCGCCAAGCGTTTGGCCCCATAAAGGTCATAGAAATAACCGGCAATTGGTGACATTACTCCAATCATCAAAGCACCAGGTAAGAGTGTCAATCCTGAATTTAGGGCTGACAAACCACGAACCTGTTGCATATAGATTGGCAAAACCATCTCAACTCCAATCATAGCGATAAAAGTCAAGGCAACTAAGGCTGACGTCAAAGCAAACTGCTTATTCTTAAAGACAGAAACATCCAGAAACGGCTTTTCCATGTGAAGTTGGTGGCGCACAAACTCAGCAATCACCAAGACGCCAACAATCATTGGTGCCAAAACCCAAGTAAAGTTTGTCCATGAATAGTTTGATACCATGGCAGATCCAAAAAGAACTAAACCAAAACCAACCGTTGATTCAATCAACGAACGGATATCCAAACTAACCTTCCGCGTTTCCAAGACATTACGGAAGTAAATAGTTGACAAAACTAAGACAATCACAGCAAGTGGTAAGACCATACCGAAAATTGACCGCCAATCACCACCAACAGTCATTCCCAAAACGTCATGCTTTGAATCCAAAATCCACCCAGTCAACGTGGGGCCGATAGCTGGGGCCATTCCGATAACCAAACCGACCATCCCCAATGCTCTACCGCGCGATTTGGCATCAAAAAGCGTCAAAGCCACAACCTGCATCAGTGGCATCACAATTCCAGCAGCAACCGCCTGCAAAGCACGGGCGACCATCAACAACCAAAAGGCAGAAGTTGGGGTCACGTAAGCCACTGCGGTACCAATCGTATACACCACCAAAGCGGATAGATACAGGTATTTCGTTGGAATTCTTGTTGTCAAAAAGGCGGAAACGGGTACCATGATTCCGTTCACCATCAAAAAGATCGTTGTCAGCCACTGGACCGTCGCCGTATCGACATTAAAGGCAGTCATCAGGGTTGGCAAGGCCGTTCCCAATGATGTCTGCATGATAATGATAATAAAAGATCCAATCATCAACAGGGCCATCATGGCCGTGCGATTAATCGGTTTTCCATTCATGTCAGTATTTTCTGCCATGTTTTTCCTCCATTTGTTGTACAAATAAAACTTGTTAGCTATGGGTACTCTAACCCATAATTTGTTATTTTTCTAATATTCTAAACCCAAGCAACAATCTTACCAATGGAAATGGTCTCTGTCAAATTTCCGAACATTCGGCCTTCTAGTTTTCTGACCGTGGGCCCTCCGTTAACGAAACTGGATGATGGTAACGGTCAAGCTTTAAAATCAAATCAGCCTCTGCCCGTGTTTTTTGAATATAGCAATCATAATTAACCTGATTTGTCTGTTCCCACACGGATAAAGCAAGGTCGTAAAAGTCCTTAATCGCCATGTCCTGATACTGGTAACGCCAAGACTGCGGTTGATGACTTGCCTTCACCGTTGCCAAGAAGTTACGTTCCAAGTACCAGTCCTTAATATCGTTCATATCTGCTTCAACAAAAACCTTTTGATCAAAGTTTTCTGCCGGTAATTGAAGAGCAACGACACCCTCAATAATTAAGACATCCGGTCGACTAATCTTTTGCTTTTCACCAGGGACAATATCAGCCCAGGTTTGCGAATAACGGTTGATAACCTGATTATTCATGCCGGCCTTAAAGTTTTGAATCAACTGGACTATGTCTTGCAGATAATAACTTTGTGGAAAGCCCTTTTGATCGAAAATTCCTTCATCCCTGAGGACTTGGTTGGTCTTCAAAAAGTCATCTGTGGAAACGACGGTGGCCACAAGTCCTTTTTTTTGCAGGCCTTGGGCCAATTCCGCTGCCAGAGTCGATTTACCGACGGCAACGGATCCGGTCATGCCGACCGTTAAAAAAGACCCTTGATGGGCCTCATAAATTTTTTCAACTAAATTTGTCATGCTTGTTCCTCCACTGTGGCGTAAAGGTCCTTTGGTACTGCAGCAATCAATGGCGACACCTGGCCCTGACCAATCATTGTCAAGCGGTGCATTGCTCGAGAAGCAACCGTGTAAAGCAAGCGTTGCTGTTCATCTTTTTTGTAGTGAGTAGCATCCGCCTGCCAAATGATAACCGCATCAAATTCCAATCCCTTGGCTAGGTATGACGGAATAATCACGGCGCCTGACGCTAAGCGCTGATTTTCGGAATGAATCAACGTTACCGGCATGTCAGATAGCTGCTGGGCTAGCTCTCTTGCTGCATCCAGTGTCTGAGTGATGATGGCCGTTTTTTCACCATCAGCCGCATTTTCAGCCAATTGTTCCTTGACCAGATTAACCGCCTGATTAGCCGTTTTCGCCATCTTCAAGACGGGCAATTCCCCCTCTCGATTAAAGGCCTCAATCGCTTTTCCATTGGCCAACAATTCTTTGGAGAAATTGGTGATTTGTTCCGTTGACCGGTAAGTCTGGGTTAAGTCGATTAATTCAACCTTTTCTGGGTCAAAGAGTGAAGCAAAGTCTTCCTCAAGGCTATTCGCCCAGTCTTGTGTGAAAATAGCCTGGTTTAAGTCACCCAAAACGGTAAATTTAGCATTTGGGAAGGAGAATTTCAAGAAGGCCAACTGGAATGGCGTATAATCCTGAATTTCATCGATAAAGAGGTAGCGAATATCGCGTTGACCATGTTTACCGGTAATTAAGTCATACAAATACAGGTAAATTGTTGTGTTTGCCAACGTTAATTCGTGTTTCTTTAAGTTCGCCACAACTTCGTTCAGATATGACTGCCACTCCTCCTCAGTTACGCCAAAATCAGCTAAAGACAAGAAGTTTGGCAAAGCCCGCAAGAAGTCAACAAACTGCGTGTTGATGTTGATAAAGCCAGAACGACGAATTTTTTTTGCCAACGGACGCAAAGCCTGTGTCGTAATCTTCTTTGCTAGGAAATTTCTTTCCTGCTTATCTGATTTAAATTCTCGTTCCTGGGGACCAGCACCAAGTTGATGACGACGGGTCATGGCTGCTGCATCCCCCTCCTGGTCATCCCCCAAACGAGTGGCACCAGCACCAACTAATTCGTCATATTCTTCCTTTGAAAGGTTTTCAATGGCTAATTCAACCCAATCCTGCTTCATCTGGTGGCTCACTTGAGCCCGCAGTGACCGTAGCAAAGAGTCCTGAGTGGCTTCCAAACGCTGTGACAACTTGTAATTGCTATTATATTGATAGTAAATTTCTAGGATTTTTTCCTTCGAAATCAGTGGCTCGCCACGGAAATTCAAGTTACGAGCAGCCAAGCCTTGCTCATTGAGCGATTCGGCATAGGCCTTTGTCGCGGCAAACATCTGCAAAGATCCGAGCATCCGCTCAATCTTTTCATGTTCCACTGATTTTTCAAACCGTTCTGCCAAGGTCTGAACAGAGAACCGTGGCAACCGCCGCGATGCGTATTGGAAAAAGGTCAGCTGAACCAGGTTCTGTTCCCCTAACTCGGGCAGGACTTGGTCAACATAGTCGTTAAACAGCTGGTTGGGTGAAAACATCACGACTTGACCAGAATTTAATTTACCACGATAACGGTAAAGCAAGTAGGCCACTCGTTGCATAATAGCGGCTGTCTTTCCTGACCCGGCTGCTCCCTGGACAAAGAGCAAATCAGCATCCGTATTCCGGATAATCTTGTTTTGCTCCTTTTGAATTGTCGTGACGATGGACTTCATTTTAGTAGAAGACTCACCAGACAGGGCGTTGAGAAGCATGGCATCCCCAATGGCCTCCTCAGTGTCAAAGAGGGTCACAATGACGCCATCCTCAATTTCAAACTGACGCTTCAAGGAAACTTCAGCCTTTTGTGGCCCAACTGGTGTTAAGTACTCGACCGAGCCCAAACCGCCATCATAATAAATGGAAGCAACCGGGGTCCGCCAGTCATAAATGTAGAAGTGACCATCGTCATCGGAATAAGAAGCTAAACCGATATAAATTGACTCGGGTTTTTGATTTTCTTCACTTGGATCGGTAAAGTCGATGCGAGCAAAATATGGCTTAACGATTTGCTTCGACAAGGTCTGATAGCGGACTTCAGCCCGTGACTGGGCTGCTTCACGCTCTGCAATGGCTTGTTGCTGTTGCCGCACGGACATCGCCGTTTCAACAATGCCAGAATAGGTACTGGTTTTAACCCGGACATCGTCCCAGCCGCTGGCGACGTCTGCCAGTGACCCTTTGGATTTTTTAATCTCCTCCTGGGTACTTTCCAGGGAATCTGTAATTTTTCCCAGGGTTTGGTCTAAATAGGCTTGTTCATTGACTAATTGCTCTTTTGACACGGTGCACCTCTCGAAAATAAGTTGTTGTCATTATACGCTAATTTCTTCTATTTATAAAGAGCATAAATAACAAACAAATTCAAACTTTTTGTTCGCTTTCTCTCCCACGATTAGCTTCTATTTTAACAGACTTATTTAAGAAGGATTTGGTTTTTATGTATTAAAAAACCAAGCAATCTTTTGCTTGGTTTTAAATCGTTTTTTACTTATCAGTCAATGATTGGATACCTGGCAAGGTCTTACCTTCCAAGTATTCCAAAGATGCACCACCACCAGTTGAGATGTGTGACAATTGGTCAGCAACACCCAAAGCTTGAACAGCGGCAGTTGAATCACCACCACCAACAATGGTTGTGCCCCCATTCTTGGTTACATCAACCAAGGCGTTGCCAATGGCCAAAGTCCCCTTGGCAAAGTTTTCCATTTCAAAGACACCCATTGGGCCGTTCCAAACGACCGTCTTAGCATCTGACAAAACCTGTTTGAACAAGTCAATTGACTTAGGACCAATGTCCAAGCCCATGTAACCGTCAGGGATACCAGCGTCTGAATCAACAGTCACTGTCTTAGCATCATTGGCGAAGTTGTCAGCAGCAACGGCATCGATTGGCAAAACCAACTTGTCCCCTGCTTCTTCCATCAATTCCTTAGCCAAGTCAACCTTGTCGGCTTCAAACAATGACTTTCCAATCTTGTTGCCCTTGGCAGCATCGAAAGTATAAGCCATTCCACCACCAATGATTACTTTGTCGGCCTTCTTCAACAATGATTGAACAACTTCAATCTTGTCAGAAACCTTGGCACCACCAATGATGGCAACGAATGGACGCTTTGGTGTATCAACAGCGTCACCCAAGAACTTGATTTCCTTTTCCATCAAGAAGCCGGCTGCAGCTTGGTCAACGTTTGAAGCAATACCAACGTTTGAAGCGTGGGCACGGTGAGCAGTTCCAAAGGCATCGTTGATGAACATGTCATCACCAAGTGAAGCCCAGTACTTACCCAATTCAGGGTCGTTCTTTGATTCAAGCTTAACTTGTTCACCGTTATGAACATCTTCATAACGAGTGTTTTGGACCATCAATACTTGACCGTCCTTCAAATCAGCAATAGCTTGTTCCAATTGAGCACCACGTGTTTCAGGAACAAAAATAACTTCTTGTCCAAGCAATTCGCCCAAGCGCTTTGCTACTGGTTCAAGTGACAAACCTGGCTTGTCTTCTTCTGACTTGATTCGACCCAAGTGTGAGAACAAGATTGCACGACCGTTTTCGGCGATAACGTGCTTGATTGTTGGTAATGCGGCTACGATTCGGTTATCGTTACCAATCACACCATCTTTGATAGGGACATTAAAGTCCACACGCATCAAAACCTTCTTGCCACTCACGGCCAAGTCAGTTACTGCTAATTTTGCCATAATTGCCTCCAAATATTCTTTGTTTAAACAAGACCAATTATAAAGCAAAAAGTTGTAAAAGTCTTGGGGTCTCATAGAATTTTCTTGTGAAAAGGTTGAAAAGATAACGATTCTAAATCAACCCCACATCAAAATCACTTTTTTAAATCAAAAAACGACAAAAAAACCGGTTCATCACTGAACCGGCATCTTAGTTGCCCCTGCTGGGATCGAACCAGCGCATGGAGGTACCAAAAACCTCTGCCTTACCACTTGGCCAAGGGGCAATGCTTCTATTTTGCCTGAAGCGCGGCAATGGGAGCGGTAGGATTCGAACCTACGAACCCGAAGGAACGGAGTTACAGTCCGTCGCGTTTAGCCAGACTTCGCTACACTCCCGTTTGCTAAACAACTATTCTATAATAACAAGAATTATTACGAGTGGCAAGTCTTTTTTCTGATTTTTTGATTATTTTAGGTGATTATTCCAAAAATCTCGTCAATTGGCAAGACCTATACTAATTTGAATTAATCGCAATTGATTTTGCTTGCACATCCACACCAAAGCTGGTCAAGAATTTGACAAATCCAATTGATATCACCATAAAAAAGATTTTCAAACGATGTTAACCTTAATTCAGAATGATTTAAGATTAAATAATAAAACAGCAATCAACTAAAAGTGCTATTCCATCGATTTTGGATGCCACCAACCAATTGCCATCAGTCATGACAGCCCAAAATAGCATTGACAGTATGATAGCCCTCATTGTCATCACAGTCATCACACTTTTTGCACCAGAGGCAGTTTAATATTTGCCTGTTAAATTAGAGGAGTAAATAACTAATGAACGAATTTAAGTACATTCAAAAATCACTTGAAAGAAAAGCTAAAAGAAATTTAAAATGGCAAATATTAATCACGTTATTCTGATTAGGATAGATATCTATTTATTTATGGATAATCTATCACGGATGCATGCAGCCCACAATATTACTATACCAACAATGAAAGTAATCATTTTCCAGTACCTTCTTATAATCATCACTTGCCTGATGCTTATTAGCTGGATTAAAATTGTCTACTTTATCCGACAAGCAATCAAGTATTCATTTAGTAAACAGGATGGTGTTATTAACTTAAAAACTGTTTCCAATAATAATGAATGGTTAAAAAAGTATATGGACCATGTAACGAATAAGAAAATGGCTCTTTTCAATATATTTTCAAAAAAACATAAATTTTACCTACTGTGGGGGGTAATTGAAACAGAAGAATGTTATCGGCTTACGATGCTTAATACCTCGGAGAGTGATCAGTTGGTTATTCTAAATATAAATAAGCAAGAATTTGAACAATATTATCACCAGAGTACCATTACAAAATGGATTCGACGCATGAAAAAAAGATATCAAAAATTTAATCAACCACTATTGAAGTACTTATACTCATCATTTGTTTTTTACGTCAAGGACTAGTTACAATTGTTTGTTTAAATACTTAGACTTGAAAAAGCGATATAAACCTCAGAATTTTATCTCCATTTTGAGGTTTTTTATTATCAGCAAATTGACATTGACTAGTGCTTTGTATAAGCGTGATTAAAGATTATATGTGAAGCACATCCTGACTAATGTCAGGGTTTTGAAATTTTCTGATCTAGGAAGCACGAAGAAAAAAATCATGCAGCAACCAATATTACACACCTTTCCTTCCCATTCTTAACGATTAAAACAACCTCCCACAGGCAATTGAAGGCTGTCTAAGTAATAAAAAGGAACCCGACATAAATTAATTGCGGGTTCCCTGCTTGCTTTTATGAAATGATCACTTATATCATTTCGTTATATGAAATAACCACGGCTCGTCATTAGTCCTAATAACTACTGACCTATCTTTTACTGGAATGAAAACTTTGGTAAGAGATTTTTTATGCCATTTGCTATTTTAAAACTTGCACACTATCGCTAGAAGGATTCAATCCATCATCATGCCAACCTTGAAATTACCAAATTTGGATTCTTTTGTCTGGATCCAGCCACATCCTATCTCCTGCCTGAATGCCATAAGTTTGGTGGAAGTCATCAAAGTTCGGCAAGATAACATTCGTCCGCAACTTCGCCGGTGCATGGACATCAATCTTCGCTAGCATGGCCAGGTAAGCCGGTGCTGCCTTTTGTCGCCACAATGTTGCAAAATTTTCAAAGAAGGCCTTCGCATCAAAGTCCTTTTGTTCCTTAGCGGCTGCCAAAGCGGCAGAGACACCACCCAAGTCAGCAACGTTTTCGGAAACCGTCAAGTGCCCATTAATTTTGGCACCAGCCGAATCCTGTCCATCAAAAGCAGCAACCACCGCCTGTGTCTTCTGCTCAAAGTGTTCGAAGTCTTCCTTGGTCCACCATTCTTTCAGGTTTCCATGTTCATCATAACGCGCACCGTTAGTGTCAAAGGCGTGAGTAATTTCATGGGCAATCACCGTCCCAATTCCGCCAAAGTTTTGGCTTGATGATTGATGATAATCATAAAATGGTGCTTGCAAAATAGCTGCCGGGAAGACAATTTGATTAAACTCTGGTGAATAATAGGCATTTACCAAATCACCCGGCATTTCCCAACGACTCGTATCCGGTGCCTGTCCCCACCGGCTAAAGTGATCGGCCACGGCCGCCTTGGAAAAGGCTTCTACGTTTTCTAAGAGCGTCTTGTGAACATCAACTTTGCGATCCTCCAAGTATGCGGGAATCTGATCAGGATAACCGACCTTGACTTGCAAGGCAGCCAACTTCACCTTGGCCTTTTCGCGCGTAGCAGCGGACAACCACTGTTGTTGGTCAAAGCGGTCATCATAAACGCCAATCAAGTCACGGACCATCTTCTCGACATCTTTTTTAGCGGCCTCGCCAAAATAGGTTTGACCGTACCAGCGACCAACGATTTGGGCAAAAAAGGCTCGAGCCTGACGGAAAGCAGCCTTGTCTGCATCAACCGCCTCTTTAGCACCAGACAGTTTTCGACCAAAGACACCAGCATCGATGCGACTTTGGTTCCCCAATAATTTGGCAATATCGAGCATATTTTGAACAATTGACCAAGCCTTAATCAAGGCAAAGTTCTTTTCTTGGTAGACAGCGTTGGCCTGAGCGAAGAATGCCCCATCAAAGATGATCACCTTTTCCGGCTTTTGCCCCAGTACCTTTTCAATCACCTCAGCAATCCGGTAGTCGGTGAATTGTTTTGTCAAATCAGCCAAGGCCGTGGGATGGTAATTCTTCCAATAATCCGACAACGTTTCACGAGAACTTTCACTATCTGCCAAAAGTTGGTCAAAAGCGAGCGTGTCATCAACTAATTTCTGCGCCTCTAGCTCTGCAAAACCAAACCGTTGCAACAGCCCAGTAACCATTGTCGACCAAGTAGCCAACAGCTCCTTTTTGCTGTCTTCGTCCTGGTAACTCGTTGTATCAGGTAAAATCAGCCCTGGATTGGCCAACCACAATTCATTGCGGGCCGTATTCTTTGAATCTGGACTAACCGTCAATGCTAACGGTGTCGTATAAGAATCCAAAATCAATTGCCCTTCGGCTTCTTGGAAGTCATCCCAGTTTTTAATCTTCAGCAACGGCTGCAAGAATTGTTGGACTTGACCGGCTTCATTTTGGCCACGACGGTCCCAGTCCTTGGTTAACTGATGGAGAGCAACAAACTGGTCCAAAGCGGCGACTTGCTTTTGACCGGCTTCGATTTCTTTGACTGTGGCTCGTTCCAAGTCTTCAATTTTATCGGCCAAGTCATAAAAGCCACCAGTCACGGGTTTGTCGGCTGGAATTTCAGCCTGATTTAACCACTCCTGATTGACTGCTTGATAAAAATCATCTTGATACTTTGCTACCATATGCGCCTCCTAATAATTGTTATTCATTATTATCCACTAGACTACTTCTAAAAAGCAACTTTCTTCACAAAAAAACAAAACAAAAAGCTGTTTGGCCTTCTTTTATTAAATTTAACTGAGAGTTTTTGCACCTGCATCCTTAGGTAAGGTTAAAACCTCCATAAGTGGATACAAGGAAACTAACCCCACAATCAAGAAAGTTAGCTGATAAGCAGTTGTCACTTTCACCACTTGTCCAAGCAAAGCCAAAATTGTCGCAGCAATTCCGACTCCGAGTGCCTGTGACAGCATTTGTAGGACCGACGTCAAGGTATTGGCTGAATTCTTCTGCTCTTTTGAAAGTTCTGAAAAGGACAACGAGTTGTAAGCAGTCAAGGCTAATGAACGGCCAACACCAGATACAAAAGCAACGAAGGCAATCCAGACCTTTGTACTATCAGCATGAAAGGCTGCCATCAGCAAGGTTGCTAAGCTTGCTAGACTGAGGGCCACTACCAGAGCATACTTGTAGCCTAACCGCCGAATAATTACTGTGGTAAATGGCTTAATGGCAATATTGCCAACAAAAATAAAAATAACATAGGTTCCAGCCATGATCGGTGACCAATGAAAGGCAACTTGCAAAAGCAAGGTCAAAAGGTATGGCAAAGCACCAATCGTCATCCAAAAGATTGATCCGCCCGATTCATAGACTCGAAAAGTTTTTACTTTTAGAGGCTCCAGGGAGAATAGCGGTTGGTCGCTCGCTGAAAGATGGTGCCAGGCCAAGGCCAAAAAGACGAGGGACACGAAAAGCACCAAGAAGCCCCAGAAAAAAAGAGAGAGACCGCGTGACAGCATTTCGGAAGCAATCAAGAGACCCCCACCGGCAACCGCTACAAGCACGAAACCAAATAAATCAAAGGGCAAGTCCTCCCGTTCGTTATCATCCAAAATAAAAAACACTCCCGTTAAAATAATTAACAGGCCAATTGGCAAATTTAAAAAGAAAATCCAATGCCAGGATAGGCTCGCAATCACATAACCCCCAAGTAAGGGAGCAATTGCCGGTGCCAAGAGTGCTGGCCATACCAGGTAAGACAGGATTTGGAGCATTTTCTTTGGCTCTGTATTTTCCAAAATAATTAGCCGGCCAACAGGGACCATCAATGCCCCGGACATCCCCTGAATAGCGCGCATGACCAACAGATAGGTTAAGTTATTAAAGAGGCCGGCCAACACAGATGAAACCGTGAAAAGACCGACGGCCAGCAAAAATAAGTTCTTACGGCGAACCTTTTTAGCTAACCAACCAGACAATGGAATAAAAATGGCAGCAAACAGCATATAGACTGATACGAGTAATGAGGCCGTACTCTGGGCTACTTTCAAATCAGTTGCAATCTGTGGTAGTGCTGTTGTGACAATGGTCGAATCAAGCATTTGCATAAACAGGGCGGCAGCTACGACCAAGGCCGCCCGTTTCATCTGCGAAAAATTCATTTTCGAATTACTGGTCATGAAAAAATCCCCTTTTAAATGACGAATGGCGTGAAAGAGGCTTCTCATTTGTTAGAGAAGCTAACTTACCATTGCTCAATTTTATTCTTAGATCAAAAAGAAAACAATGGCATTGAAAAAAGCCCTGCGGGCTTTTGGCACTTACTTTGAATGATGCATCGGTGATAAGTGGTGATAAACCACCGTCCGCCCGAATAAGGGCTGACATTCCCGGTAGTTATCCGGATAGGCCTCGGCAAAAGTCGCCAAATCTTGGGGACTTATCCCCACCGGTTCGTCTAACAACACCCAATTAATGTCTTTTTTCAACGGTGGTGTGGTTAACGAGCCCGTATAGGTGAAGCAACCCCTCTTTTCCACAGGCAGCAAATCCTGCAGATTGACCATCTTTTTTTCTTCCGAAAATAGTGGGGCAAAGATGAACGGGTGATTTTCGTCGACTTCAGCAAAGGCCCCAACAACCATCGTTTGGCCAAGCTGATTTTGACAAACGATGTGAATCTCGGCAGCATAGCGCTGGCCATCAATCAGATGTTCAGCACCATCATGAATGTGAAAACGCACAACATGCCAAGCCTGCTGATTTAAAATCAGCTGGCCCTGACAATAAAACTGATCGCCAATCACCTCTTGACTCTTCTTAACCGGCGTGTTTTGAAAATTAGTCCAGTCAACTTGCCAATCATCCCCCATAAAAACGGCTGATTGGTTAATCTCAATCGGTGATTCTTGGTTACTTAAAGCCGTGGCTGTCCAGGCACTTTGAAAACGATAATCCAGCTTTTCCATCTTTTGGACCTTCTTTCAAAATCTAAAGCGTTAGATATATTGAGCAATACATGAGTCCGGCACCAACAAGAACAAAAACATGCCAATAAACATGACCCATGGGAATTCGTGGTACTAGGTAAAAAATGGTTCCAAGAGAGTATACCACGCCACCGGCTAAAAGTAGCCAAAAGGCAGCTGGTGATAAGGCAGTCCATAATAGCGGCATGGCAATAATAATAAGCCAGCCCATCACTAGGTAGATCAGTACAGATAACCAGGGAAAGCGGCCGACCAAAAACAAATCATAAATCAGACCGGCAATGGTCATCAATAGGATGGCTGACCAAATGCCAAAACCCCACCCTCCCTTCAAAACTAACCAGGTATAGGGCGTATAGGAGCCTAATATCACAAGATAAATACCGGCATGATCCATAAATTGGAAAATCTTGGCTGCCCTAGTAAAAACGAGTGAGTGAAAAAGTGTCGATGCTAGTAAAAATAGTGATACCGAGGTCAAATAAATGCTGACCGCGGCGATTTCAATGCCACTCGTCCGACCATCACGAACTATTTTTAACGCTAAAAAGATACTGGCAATCACGGCTAAAATAAAGCCAAGACCATGAGTCACGGCATTTAAAACCTCATAGACAATCTGATATGCTTTTCCGTGTTTTTTTATTTCCATTTTTTGTCAAACCCCTTAAAAGTTGTCCGTCACATGATTTTTGTCTACTGTCATCGCGAAAATAAAACAAATGACAACTATACCAATTGACAAACATTGTTAAACATTATATACTAATCTTGTTATTTAAAGATGAATTGGAGGAATATTTTATGAAATTGACTTTTACACCAGCAGCAACTGAGCGTTTGCAGAAGTTTTTGGGCGACGACGTCAAGATGGTCCTAGATTTCGATGATGGCGTTGGACCATTCTCAGATGAAGCGAACTGCACCTTGGCTTTGTCATTCAACCTCTTATTCGTTAATAAGGATGCGGATTTGTCGGAATTTGGTGCTAAAATTGACTCAAACCTTGGCGAAATTTATGCTAAGCCTTATTCAACCGACCAAATGGATGAAGAAATGACCATCGACGTCAATGAAAAGTACTTACGCTACTCATTGTCTGGTCGTCGTGGCGAACTTGACCCTGCCTTGGGTATCAAGAAAGTTGCCTAAGACATCCTAATTGTTAGGCATTAACTACTATTTTTCTGCTTACTAAAAAGTCAGCCATTCGGCTGGCTTTTTATTTACTCTAAATAACTATCTCAATCTTCTTTTGCCATGACCTGCCAGTCTTGTGACCAAATGACGGCCATTGCCCCATCACCGGTATGCACACCAATCACAGGATCCATACTTGCCCGTTCAAAGGCGACTGTCGGATACTTTGACTGAAAATCCTTCAGCCATTTATCCCCTAATTTAGCATTATTACCGTCAATGATGTAGGCTCGCACAGGAAAATCAGCAACTTTTAGGTAGTCCTCAAAGGCTTCTTGGATTTGTTCCTTCGCCCCAGACATTTTCCGAGCCTTGCCAACGGCTCCAATCTTCCCGTCTAAAACGATATCAAAGGACAAAATTGGCTTAATATTTAATAGACCGCCAATTAGGGCTTGCCCACGGGATAGGCGCCCTGTTCGCTTCAGATGCGAAATATCGTTGACGACCAAACGAACCCCAAGGTTCTTACGGAAGTCCGAGAGGGCTTGATCGATTTCAGCCAAAGTACGCCCCTTTTCGGCTAATTTGGCTGCCAATAACGCTTGACTGGCCTGACCCATGTTAGTCAATTTGGAATCGACTACAAGAATTTCTTCAAGGCCAGTAAAACCAGCAGCAACCAATTTTGCCGTTTGAAAAGCGCCTGAAATCCCGGAAGACAAAGTGATGATGATTGCTTCTGTATAGCCTGCTTGAACCGCTTGGTTCAAGGCCTGCTCCCATTCAGCCGGACTTGGTTGCGATGTCGTTGGCAAAACGTCTTTTTTAGTCATTAATTCGACCAAATCAGCTAGAGAAGTTAAATCCTGACCACCCATATAAGTTTCTTGGCCAAACAAAATCGGAATTGAAACTTCCTCAATTCCATATGAACGGCGGATTTCGGCCGGCAACGCCGCCGATGAATCCACAATTATTGCTGTTTTCTTTGTCATAAGTTGCTCCTAATCTTAAGGGCTATTTTACCATACTAAACTAACGAACGGCCCCCACTAGCACTTGACCTAAGAAGAAGGCGATGGCACCCGCTAGAACCTGGACAAATAAATAAAGAAGTTGCTGACAGAGGCCCTCTCTTTGTTTGGCCTGGGTCATCATTGTTGAGAATGTTGTTAATCCACCCAAAAAACCGGTTTGCGTCAAAAGGACGGCGTGGGCACCTTGGCCAATACTTGAAAGAGCACCAAGTAAAAATGATCCAAGGATATTAACCGCCCAAACTCCGGTCAAAAAATCAAAGCGCTGCGGCCACCAAATCAGTAACAGATACCGTAAAAGGGCGCCCAGCCCCGCGCCAATCATCACCAGTAAGTAGTTTTCAAGCATGGCTGGCCCCCTTTTGTTTTTGTTTCAAACATTCTTGAGCGATCAATTGTCCAGCAAGTGCTAGTGCCAGACCACCAAATAGAGAAAAGAAAAGATAAGAAACAGCTAAGATTGGTTGATGCAAGCCAAGATGGAAAGTCTGCAAAATCATGGTCCCAAAGGTCGTGAACCCACCCATAATACCAGTCCCTAAAAACGACTGCCAGTATGCCGGCCGTTCCATCTTGCCAACCAAATAAGCGCCCAAGAAGGCCAACAAAAAAGCCCCCAACCAGTTAATCAACATCGTCGTCAATGGCCATTGTCCGATTACTGGCGTAAAGCTTAATACATAGCGCAGGAGCCCACCAAGGGCACCTCCAAAGAAAACAACCAATCCTTCAATTTTTCGATTTGTTTCAACCGTCATGACCACGCCTACTTTCTACATAAGAAGATTCTATCACGCTTTCAATGCTCAAATTGGTAGCGTTTGATTCTTTTTAACGTCTTCGATAAGATCAAAAAGGGTCATTTCTCCCATCACGGCCATCACGGCTTGATCAATTTCGCCATAATACTTTGACAGGGCCGAACCAATTGAAGAACCGACTGGACAATCAGGGTTGGTATGTTTATCTAAAGCAAAAACTGCCGCACAATCCTCAACGGCCTGCAAAACCTCTGCAAAGGTAATGTCCTTACTATTTTTTGCAAGTACAGGACGGCCAGGATAAGGACCCTGCCGACACAGAATATTAGCATTCTGTAATTCAGCTAAAAGTGCCCGGACACGTGACGGGTTCGTATTAATTGAACTCGCAATCGTAGCAGAGCTCAATGAATCTGTTGGTCGCGCAGTTGCCACATAAACAAGGATGTGGAGCGCATTTGTTAATCGTAATGATGGTTTCATAAAAATTAGTCCTTGTCTTTTTCTAATGTCTATTATAACATAGAGTTGTACTTTTAAAAAATACAGTAAATAAGGAGACAGATTATGTCAGAATTTTTAGATTTGCAAAAAAAGCGTCGTTCAATTTATGCCCTTGGTAAGGACGTTTCAAAAACTCCTGAAGAACTGAACACAATTATTAAAGAAGCCATTGCAAACACACCATCAGCTTTTAATTCACAATCAACGCAAGCCGTTGTTTTGACTGGTGCCGCTCACGAGCGTTTGTGGGAAATCACGTTAGCTGAACTCAAGAAGGTTTCTGCTGATGAAGAAGCCTTTGCTGCTACGAAGGCCAAGGTTGATGGTGCTTTCAAGGCCGGTTTTGGTACTGTTTTGTTCTATACTGACACAAACATCGTCAAGGGCTTGCAAGAAGGCTTCCCACTTTACGCTAACAACTTCCCTGATTGGGCTGAAGAAGCAGTTGGTATCTCGCTTTACGCTGTTTGGTTGCGCTTAGCAGAAGAAGGTCTTGGTGCCTCATTGCAACACTATAACCCATTGATTGATGCTGCCGTCGCCAAGGAATTTAACTTGCCTGAAAACTGGACCTTGCGTGGTCAAATGCCATTTGGATCAATCGTTGCCCCTGCAAGTGAGAAAGACTACTTAGCAGAAGACGTACGTTTCCGTTTCTTCCAAGACTAATCTTCTCTTAAGGTTGATTGTCGCCTCTTCTGATAATTTTTTCATTTTTCTTGACAGGCCTAGTCCCGTCTTGTATGCTTAACTTAACTTTTAAATGTTTTAAGGAGTCGCGTATGCGTCAGTTTGCTTCACAATCTAACCGCCAATGGTGGCGCCGGTAGGAAAGCAGCTCGTCGTTTGGACAAGCTGTGACAACAGTTTTGTCCCAACCGGCTCTTTTGCAATACTGCAATTCATTAAAAGTCTGTTTGGGTTTAATCATAATACCCAGGCAGGCTTTTCTTTTTGTCTAAAACTTGTCTGGGCCAGTATATTAGAAGTATGAAGGAGTAAAAAATGAATAAGCGTCTACTAACCGTGACATCATTCATCGCCCTTTTCCTAGTCGTTGCCTTTTTCACCACTGGTAACACGAACACTAGTTCGAAAAAAGGCATCCCCACTGTGGGAATTTTGCAGTTAGTCACTCATCCTGCCTTGGATCAAATTCACCAAGGAGTTGTGGCTGGTCTAGCTGCTGGTGGTTACACTGCCGGCAAAAACGTGAAGATTGACTATCAAAATGCACAAGCAGATCAAGCTAATTTAAAAACCATGGCTCAAAATTTTGCCAATAAAAACGAAAACTTAACTGTTGGAATCGCTACGCCAGCAGCTCTTTCCTTAGCAAAGGCTGCCGATGGGAAGAATCCCGTTATCTTAGCGGGCATTACTAACCCTAGCGGTTCAAAACTAGTAAAATCAGATGCTCATCCTGGCGCTAATATTACTGGTGTCGGTGGCGATTCTCCTTATGAAAAGCAGATTGCTGTCTTCAAGGAAGTCTTACCAAAAGCAAAGACAATCGGAGTCATTTCAACTTCTTCTGATGCCGGTGGGACTTATAATGCAAAAAAAATGACCAGTGCATTAAAACAGGCCGGCTATCAAGTCAAAAACTATACGATTGCTTCTACTAATGACATGCAACAGGTGGCAACCACGATGGTCAGCCAGGTTGACGCTGTTTACGCACCGCAAGATAACGGTGTTGCCACGGCGATGAAGACTTTAGTGGCCGTCGCTAACCAAGCACATGTTGCTGTGATTCCGGCTGCTGATTCAATGGTTAAAGACGGTGGTTTGGTTACTTTTTCTAATTCACAGTATGAAATTGGTTATCAGGCTGGTCGGATGGCTGCCCAAGTCCTTAGTGGCAAGAAGAAAACTGCAACGATGCCAGTTTACAACGTCACGAAGGGAAATTACGTCATCAACCAACAAACAGCGAAAACGCTTGGCATTACTTTGCCGGCCGATATCGTTGCCAAGGCTGAAAAAGCCGGGGAGGTCTTCTAATGTCAATTGTTGTTTCAAGTATTTCTCAGGGAATCTTGTGGGCCGTTTTGGGCCTGGCCCTGTTTTTAACTTTTAGGATTTTAAACTTTGCCGATATGACGGTTGAAGGTTCCTTTCCTCTTGGAGGTGCGACCGCTGTTGCCCTAATCGCCCATGGGGCCAACCCCTACCTGGCAACTTTAGCTGCCATCTTCGTTGGCGCCCTAGCCGGCCTAGTAACCGGCCTTTTGTATACAAAGGGCAAGATTCCGATTTTGCTTTCCGGAATTTTGGTCATGACAGCCTGCCTGTCAATTAATCTCCGAATTATGGGATCTGCTAACATTTCTCTTTTAAATCAAAAAACAATCTTCTCGTCACCATTCTTAGAAGGTCTGCCAAAATACTTTGACGGCGTCTTTGTGGGCCTGATCATCATTATTTTGATTACCCTCGCCTTAATCTGGTTCTTGCAAACGGAGCTCGGACAAGCGTTCATCGCTACCGGCGATAACGCCAAAATGGCTGCAGCCTTTGGAATTAAGACTGACCAAATGATCATTATGGGTCTAATGGTCTCAAATGCCATGATTGCCTTTGGTGGCGCTGTGATTGCTCAAAACAACGGCTTTGCGGATATTAACATGGGAATTGGTATCATTGTCATTGCCCTGGCTTCTATTATTATTGGCGAAGTTGCCTTTGGTGATTTGTCATTAAATCAGCGCTTGGTTGCTGTCATCATCGGTTCCATTATTTATCGCTTAGTTCTGTTAGCTGTCTTGCAACTTGGCTTCTCAACCAATGATTTGAACCTGATTTCATCCATTATTTTGGCGATCGCGATGGTTTTGCCACAAGTTCGCCATTATTTGAAATTAGACAAGCTTTTCCAGTTAGGAGGACAGCACCATGACTAAACCCGTGATTACCCTAAAAGATGCAACCGTTACTGTCGGCAATCAAACTGAAATTTTAAAGCAGCTTAACTTAGAAATTTACCCCGGTGATTTCATCACTGTCCTGGGGACTAACGGGGCTGGGAAGTCAACCTTGTTCAACGCTATTTCTGGTGATCTCGCCCTAAGTTCAGGCACTGTCTATCACCAGGGCAAAGATATTACCAACCTTCCAGCTGTTAAACGAACCGCTTTTTTAGCCCGAGTTTTCCAAGATCCAAAGATGGGGACTGCCCCCCGCATGACTGTTGCCGAAAACCTCCTCTTAGCTGAAAAGCGTGGTTCACGGCGGACACTGAAAAATCGCCATCTATCTAATCAAAAATTGGACTTTTACCATAACATTACCGAAAAGATGGGCAACAATCTTGAAGACCGTTTGCAGACAGCCGCTGGTTCCCTTTCTGGGGGCCAACGACAAGCACTATCCTTTCTAATGGCTATTCAGGTTAAGCCAGAACTCCTACTATTAGACGAGCACACGGCCGCCCTAGATCCTAAGACTTCGGCACAACTAATGGATGCCACTAATCATCAGGTTATTGATAATAATCTCACGGCATTGATGATCACCCATAATTTGGCAGACGCCTTAACTTATGGGAATCGTTTAATTGTCCTCAACGCCGGTAAGATTGTCTTAGACGTCAAGGACCAAGAAAAAAAGGACCTCAGTGAAGAGGACCTGCTTGAATATTTTGTTCACTAAAAAGAGGGTTAACAAGTGATCAATGATGAGCATTTTGACTGATATTGACCACATCAAAAATTAAAAAATAATCCGTTTCCTAAAAAGCTCCGATTGCGATTCGGGGCTTTTTTATTTACTAGCCCCTATTATCTTAAAAACAAAAGGAAAAGGACCAAGACCGGTTCAGTATCGGCCATCAGTCCTAAAGGGTATTCGCTGAAGTCCCCTTATCTTGGGGGCGAATCACTTTCTACTTGTTACAATTCCATTCCTGATCCATTAGTATTGATTCGATCAAAAACCTCAAAAAGGTGTTCTCGCTCGGTTAATCGATACTTTTTACTTTTGCGATCAAAGATAATCTCTGATTTAACCTCATCTTCGACCTGTAGATCCGCCAGAAACTCACGGATCGCCGCAATATCACGCTGCACGGTCTTGCGACCAACGAAGAAGAGGTTTTCGATTTCGTCTACACCCATCGATTGTTTAGAAATCAGGACGGAATAAAGACGTAAAATCCGTTGTTTGTCATTATATGCTGGTGGTTTTCTTGACATAAGATTTCTCCTACCCCTATTTTATCAAAGCCCAACAGAAAGAAAAGACTTGTTTTTAGAATTATTCGCATGTATGTAATAAAAAAGACTGCTTGAGCAGTCCTTTTTTTATTTTAAATTAGACAGAACGTCGGTTGAAAACCCAGTAAGCCAGGGCGTACATAACCAAGACGTAGGCACCATAAACGACGAAAAGTACCCAAGCACCAGCACCGAAATAAGACTGGATGCTCTTATTAAAGTCTGAAGTCCCACTATAGTAAGAAACAACGTTCTGAACAGTCAATGGATTCCACTTTAATGGAGCCCAAAGTTGAATCAATGAAGAAGTCACTGCTGACAAGATACTAGTCGCAACTGACATCACAATCCCAAGAGAGATTGCTGCAGCAGACGACTTAGCAATATTGGAAACCAAAAGAACAATGGCCATCAAGAATAATGAACCAACGAAGCTCATCAACAATGCAAATAGGAATGACTTCCAATCAAGGCTTGTATAATATGTGGTGTAAATCTTTTCAGTTGCGCCATCGTGCATTGCTCTGAAAATTAAACGACCAATCGCTGTCCCTGCCAGTGAGAAAACAATCAAGAGGAAGTATTCAACAATTACCGTAATGATCTTAGCCAAAAAGATTTGAAGCCGTGAATACTGACGTGACAGTAAGGGACGAATTGTCCCAAAAGTAAATTCCTGCGTAAAGGAAAGGGCTGTTAAGACCAACATTCCAATCGTAATGATGATACTTGAACCACCCAAGGCACCGTATGCCGATGCTTGACTAGCCATTGGAACAAAACTAGTCAAAGTAATAATTGGTAAAACAAAGGCGATAATCGCCCAGATATAGACCCGATTTTGCTTCCAGGCCTTCATTGCTTCTTGCTTTAATAACGTAAACATGAATTCTCCTTCGTTGACTAGGCCCGAGTGGCGTCAGTTGACAATACCGTTAACAAATGATCTTCTAAGTTTCCTTGACCCGTTTGAATATCTGTCACTTCAAGCCCTTCATCGGTGGCCAATTTCAGCACCTTTTGTGCTGTCACGTCGCCCTGAACAGAAATCAAGACACGGTCATCACCCATCGAGGCATCCCAACCCGCAGCCTTGGCGACAGCCAACATCTTGTCATTATCACTCGTTTGAACCTTAACCTGGGTCTTTCCTTCGGCCAAGAAGTCGACCATTTTTTCACGACGCAAGATTTTTCCCTTATTAATAATCACAACATCATCAGCCAAACGTTGCAATTCGTCCAACAGGTGTGAAGAAATCAAGAAGGCGACACCCTTATCAGCTAGCGAACGAATCAAGGCACGAATGTCATGAACAGATTGTGGGTCCAAACCGTTCATTGGTTCATCCAAAACAACAAACTTTGGATTACGAATTAAAGCGATGGCAATCCCAAGGCGTTGCTTCATTCCCAATGAGAATTTTTTTGCTTTACGCTTACCAAACTTTTCGCCGTCAATTCCAGTAATCTTCATCAATTCATCAATGTCTGCATGATCTTTGGCATCCATGGCATAGTATGTCATATGGTCACGTGCAGTGAAATTAGGATAAATCGCTGGATATTCAATCAAATTACCCATTTTTGCCAGCGACTTATTCTTAGCAAAGCGAATTGTTTCATCATCAAAGATGATTTCTCCATCGCTATATGACATTAATCCAGTGATTGCGCGCATTGCTGTCGACTTCCCAGCCCCGTTAGGACCAATCAACCCAACAATTCGCCCAGGTTCAGCGGAAAACGAAACGTTATCCAAAGCCTGGTAAGAACCGAAGTTCTTTGACACGTGATGCAGTTCTAGTAATGACATTACCTATGTCTCCTTTGTCTTGATACTGATCTGAGGATAATTTTGCGCTACCGGTCTTTTTCTTTGACAAGTTCAACACCGTCGCAAAAATCAGTCTCTTTGGTCATTATAACAAAGACCGGCAAGCATTCAAAAGCCCAGCGTCCATCACTGATGAAGTTTCAGGTAGTAAAAGGCCCCCTGATAAAAATCAGGGGGTCGTCCATCTGCTGAACCTCCATCTCGGCACGGGAGAGAAGGTATAAATTAGGTTTAGAGAGAAGTATTTATAGATGTGCCGAGATGAAGTTTTTGATGTCCGATATATCGCTATATCGATACTCTAAGTATAGGGAATTGAGATTAAACTAAAATTAAAGAAAAAGATTTCTTTTTCTTTATTTTTTTAAAGAAAAAAGTGCCTTAGAGACTCGCATGTCCCCTTTTCTTACTTAACCGTTCCCAAGAAATACTTTTTCTTACCACGGCGTACTAAGATATATTGACCGTCATAATTGGTGCTTGGATCAACTTCTGCTGCAACGTCGGTTTCCTTTTGACCGTTAATGGTAATTGCACCGTTCGTCACGTCTTCTCGTGCTTGACGCTTAGACTTTTCAATACCAGCGTCAACCAAGAAGTCCACTACATTTTGCTGAGCACTAGTTGTTTCAAATCCTGGAACACCAGCGAAAACATCGCGAATTTGTTGAGTAGAAAGGGTTGCAACATCACCCGAGAACAATGCCTTGGAAAGTGCCTCCGCCTCTTTTACAGCTGCTTGACCATGAACAAAGGCCGTCACTTCTTCCGCTAGGCGCTTTTGACCCAGACGGGCACCAGGGTTTTCAGCAACTTCCTTTTCCAAATCAGCAATTTCTTCAGGGCTCAAGAAAGTAAAATACTTCAGGTACTTAACAACGTCTTCATCACGTTGGTTATACCAGAACTGGTAGAACGTGTATGGTGATGTCTTTTCAGCGTTCAGCCAAATCGCATTTCCTTCTGATTTTCCAAACTTCTTTCCCGTAGAGTCCGTCATCAATGGAATTGTCAATCCAAAAGCCGGTGCTTCAGAACCTTCAACCGTATGAATCAAATCAACACCGGCGGTAATGTTCCCCCACTGATCAGAGCCACCAATTTCCAAGCGAACGTTTTCTTCGCGCCAGAGGTGTAAGAAATCAACGGCTTGCAAAATTTGGTAAGTGAATTCAGTATAAGAAATTCCGGTTTCCAAACGAGAAGCAACAACATCCTTCTTCAGCATGACATTAACAGAGAATAATTTTCCATAATCTCGTAAAAATTCTGGCAAGGTCATTGGGCTCAGCCAATCAGCATTGTTGACGATTGTCGTTCCGTCCGCTCCGAAGAGCTTGGTTACTTGGGTGGCAATTCCTTGTTCGTTAACCTTTAATTGCTCTTCTGAGAGTAGCTGGCGCTCAGTTGTTGGCCGAGGGTCCCCAATTGATCCGGTTGCCCCACCAACAATAATCACGGCTTTCCCACCGGCTTTTTGGAAACGCTTCAAGACCATAAATGGAATCAAATGTCCCAAGTGCAGCGAATCAGCTGTTGGATCAGTGCCGACATAAGCGCCGATTTGGCCGGCCGCCATTGCCTGCAACAACCCCTCTTCATCAGTCACCTGGTTTAAGGCCCCACGCCACTTCAAATCTTCAATAAAATTCATTTTACTTTCCTCCATTGATTACCGGCACGTTCGTCTCAGTTAGAAATCAGGACAAAAAAAAGCCCTAATCATAACTGATTAGGGCGAATTGTCCGCGGTACCACCTAAATTGCCTCTTGAAGGCCACTCATTTAGTCTTAACGCGACTCGACGTCATCGATTCCTGTTGTGTAACTCAGCTTAAGATGGGATAGCTTACAGCGACCGCTAACTTTCTGTCTTTTCCATGGAAGTAAACTTTTGCCAACAGATGATACGTCTATTATAACAAATTCTTTTTTTATTTGGGATATACTTTGTTTAGTTACCTTTTTTTTCAATCATATTTAGGGTAGAATTAGTTTAAGAAATATTATAAATTTTAGACACATTTAATCGCAATGTTTCTAACCTTTTTTCAAAAATGCATTTTCATAGCTAGCGCTTACTTTATCGTTGGCTTTTTATTTTCACTTGATACAGGAGTCCCCATGCAAATTGCTTTAATTGGAGCGGGTCCGAGAAATCTAGCTATTCTCGACCGCCTTATTCAAAAAGCTGATTCAAACCAGGCCTTAACAATTAATATTTTCGACCCTTACCCGGTTGGTGGCCGCGTTTGGAATCCTTTTTTTGAAAATAATCAAACTTATTTAATGAATACGAATCCCAATCAGGTAACGTTGTTTAATGATTACGATATCGGTCAACGTCGTGGTGAAGATTTAACACCAAACCTGCTTACTTGGGCGCAATCTTACGCACTGCCCTTCTTAAAACAACATCACGAATATCCAATGGCTTACCGAGAGGAAGTTTTGTCACTAACATCAATGACTGCCTATGCTTCCCGTGGTTTAATGGGTGTCTATGCTGCTTGGTTTTTTGAAGAAATTCTCAAAAATTGTGCTAGTAACCTTTCAGTACGTTTTCACCAAGTCGCCGTCAAAAGCTTATTAGAAGCTAATCCCGGTTTTAACATGACCACTACCGACTATAATCATTTTTTTGCTGATAAAGTCGTCTTGGCTTTGGGTCACCTTGATGCCGAGTTAAGTGAGAAGAAGAAAGACTTGGAAAAATTTGCAAAAGAAAGGGGCTTTCACTATTATCCCGCCTCTCACCCAGCGGAAAATGATTTTTCTAGCCTGAATGAAAATGATACTGTTTTGGTTCAAGGACTTGGTCTTTCCTTTTTTGATGACCTCCTGTCTTTGACAGCTGGTAAAGGTGGTTTCTTTTTGACTAAAAAGGATGGTTCACTTGTTTACCACCCATCTGGTCATGAGCCACATTTGATTATTGGTTCTGGTTCGGGGCTTCCTCCTCGATCACACGGCCTTAATCAAAAAGGGGCAAATGAGTTGTATCAACCTCGTTTTTTCACGCTGGAACGTATGCAGCAAATCGCAAAAGATCACGGTGGTCACCTGCCCTACAATACTTTTCGCCACGTCTTAGACCAAGAGTTGACTTACAAATATCTCATTAACCAAGTCAATCTGCTTGATAAACTATCCGATACAAAAAAAGAAGAAATTTTGGATTTTCTAGAAAATCCAAAAAATTGGCAGCATGTTAATCAAAAGTTTCATCTTAAATTAGATGTGAACATTTCTTGGGAAAAGGAAGCAACCCCTTCCCGCGATGTTACCTCTCTTGCTGCTTTTCGGAAATTTTTCGTTCAGCATTTGAAAGAAGATATTGATTCTGCCTTTCTCGGTAATGATAAATCGCCCTTAACAGGAGCCTATGACATTTTGCGTGATGTTCGTGGTACTGTCCGAACACTTTATAATGAACGTCTTTTTGATGAAGATGATTATCAAAAACTCTTAACTGACTTCAAACTCTTTGATACACAACTATCAGTGGGTCCGCCATTAATCCGAACACGGCAACTTTTGGCTTTAATTAAAGCCAAGCTCGTTACTATCGCCGGTCCAAATTTCAGTGTCGCCCATAACCAACAATTTTTTACAGCAACTGATCGTTTTGCTGAACATTTTCAAGGAACTGCTCTCATCGAAGCGCGTCTTGGTCGACCCGATTTTCGCACGGCTAAGAGTCCGTTGCTAAAATCTCTCCGCAAAAATGGTTTAATTGTTGGTGACAACCGAATTATTAACCAGGATGGTACTGCTCCTTTAGCCAACACCATCAAAGTTGACTTAAAAAACTTTACGGTTTATAACAAGGAAAACCAATCAATTCCAAACTTGTTTGTTACTGGTGTTCCTTTAGAAGGTCAAAGTTGGTTCACAACAGTAATCCCCCGACCACACGTTCAAACAATCGCCTTCACTGAAGCTGCCACAGTTGTGAAGCAAATTTTAAACCAATAAAAAGAAGGTAGGAATCCAATCCTACCTTCTTTTTTTGTTCTAAAGTATCTTTACCGTTGCTCAGTCATTATTTTTTAAAAAAGCAAGTTTTTCTTGATAAATCTCTGGTGTATCATAATCAAAAATACCATGTCGACCACCTGTAATAAGATGGCAGGTAGCTTTTTTTGCTGTCATTTTCTGATAACGAGTAATTAAATCAAGGCTTTGTTGATAAGGCACAACTTGATCATCACTACCCGCATAGGCTAATACAGCTGGTGTCTTTTGAGTAAAGTAATTGGCTGGATTTGCCTGACTAACACCAATTGGATTTTCACCAACTGCTAGTCCTGCTAAGGCGAGTCCTTCAAACGAATTTGCCTGGCCAGATTCTACATACTTAGGTTGAATCCCCTCTTCTTGAAACTGACGGGCAAATTGGTCAAATTCATAAGGTCCATAATTGGCAATCACATGTTTAATTTCTGGCAAATCAGTTAAGTCGTCGGCTGCTGAAACTCGTCCTAATTTCACTTTAGCCGTAACAGATGCGGCAGTCAGCATTGCCAGCTGTGCTCCGGAAGATTCTCCAATTAAATCAACACTATTGGCTTCTAACTGATATTTCTGTGCATCTTTTTTAGCTTTTGCCAAAACCGCACGAATTTCTGCTACTTGTTTTGGAAAAGAAAATGATTTTGTCGAAATCAGTGCATAGTTCATTGAAATGACGGCATAGCCTTCTTTGACAAATTTCAATGAAGGTCCTAACTTAAAGGATGACTTCACCCCTCGAATCAGTCCACCCCCCTGAAGATCCAAAATGATTGGGTGCCGTTGGTCACCAGCTGGTAGGTAAATATCAAAAAGCTGATAATCTTCTGGACCATATTTTTGGTTTTTGATAACGTGGCTAACGTAGTCAGGTACTACAACAGGATCGATTGTTACCTGAGCATCTTTAAATAGCATTTTCCGTCCTTCCTGTGTTTCACGTGAAACAACCGTTCAAGTGTTTCACGTGAAACACCACCGAAAAAGTAAAGAAAAAGCTAAGAAAGAATCTTAGCTTTAAATAATATTACTGTTCTTTACTTTTTCTTAATCATTTATATCATTACGACGATTGTCCCACAAATAGGCAATCAGCAAAATGACTGTTCCCAAGTTGGCGCAAACAAGAGAAAAACCTTCCTGCTTGAAAATCCAACTGGCAATCGAAATAAACATCAAAACCAAGGCGACAATCGTGACAATAACTGTTGTTTGCTTCATATTTTTCCTCTCTCCTTAGAGTAACTCTTTTACTTCTTTTCTGCTAGTGTCTGCAAAACTTTTTGCTGCAGTTCATTATTCTTTTTAATCAAATCGTTGTTTTCTCGTTGCAGTTTCTGCAAAGCCATCATATCTTCATGAGGTTCATCATAACCCCATTTTTCACTTTCCGAATTAATTAACTTATTATTAATCAATTGAATTGTATAATATACCGCCAACGCAATCGAAATCATTGTTAAAAATGAGGTGATAAACTCAGACCAAGCCTGTTGCGTTGCTGCAAAATATAATGGATGGTTTTTGGTAAAGAGCCAACGCCAGACAAAGGAAATAAAACTAGCTAATAAACTCACTAAATCTTTGATTGCTCCACCAAAAGCATTTCCAACAACAACCGAAATCACAAAAGTTAACAGATTCGGTGCAAACAAAAAGCGGCGGAAAGAAACCCAGCCAACAGAAGATTTCTGTAACAGCAAATCTCGTTGCTCGATAAATTCATTTTTCCGTTTTTTTTTCGACATAACATCCTCACAACATTCGAAATATAATTGTTATAAATTTATTATACGGCAATGTAGCATAAAAATCAGGTTCATTATTTACTTTTTCAAAAAACCATAATGATGGAACAAATAGATTGCACCAATCATCATTAAGAACATGATAATGATGGTCACCCACCACCCAGAAGCACCATGAGCAAAGGGTAAATAATCAACGTTTTCACCATAAAAACCAGAAACAATCGTTGGAATTGTAAAGACAATTGAATAGACAGTTAAGACCTTCATCGTCCAATTCAAATCACGATTACCAAGTGAGCCTGTCGCATCAGCAACAGCATTAATCACTTCCATTGCTAAACCAGCCATGTCGCGCGCCTGCTCAACCTCAACCCGAACAGCATCTAATCGATCCAAGTCGGCTTCCGAAACATGGTTCTCATATGAGCGTCGAATCTGATCAAACATAATTAAATCATTCGCCAACGAATTTTGGAGATAAATCATTTGAATTTGCAGGTGCAATAAATCATTGGTGTGTTTCGTTAGTTGCTTACGACTACTAAATTGTGCTTGAATTGCCCGTCTTTGTCGATTAATTTCAGTAATTTCATCACCAAACATTGTCATTAACGGATAAATACCCGTCACCATAAATTCGAAAACTGACATTTCTTCATCATTTGTTCGATGAAAGGTTGTATCGCCATTTAAAAAATTCTTCTTAATATAGTTCGTTGGACGATGCGCAAAAGTATATAAGTCACCATGAACCAAAACAATTCCTAAAGGACGAGTTAAAACCGGTTCCGGTTCAGCGGAGATAACATCTAAAATAATCAAGGCTTCGTCGGCCTCAGGATCAAATTCCATTCGAACACTTTCATTATGGTCATCCGCATAGCCAATCATTTGTTTTGTTAAACCATGGTCGTCCAAAAGTGTTTTCTCATCTGCAGAACTCATATCGGTAATATGGTACCAAGAAAACTTTGGTGTCTGCTTTAACATTTCAATCATGATGACCCTCCCTCACTGATTTTTAAAAGAAAATAACACTAGGTATCATAGCAAAAAAAACAGTCTAATTAAACCATCGTTGCTTAAACTTTCAAGACCATCAAACAGACATCTTCACTATAAAAGGAATCAAAAAAAATCACAGCAAGAACTTGCTGTGACTTCATTTAAACAATACAATTAGCGCTTTTTACGCTTCTTTGAGCGTTGGGCCTTACGAACCTTACGTGCCTTCGCTTTTTCCAAAGCCAAGGCCTCTTCTCGCTCGCGGCGCATCTTGAATGGGTTTTGCAAGAAGAACGTTTGCACCATTTGGAACAAGTTTCCAACCACCCAATAAAGAGAAACGGCAGAAGGAACAGCTAAGGCTGTGAACAAAATTAGAAAAGGAAAGACATATGGCATTGCTTTCGTCATCGCATTTTGCTGCGGATTGGCCTGGGTTGACAACCATGACGAACCAAAGGTAAACAAGGCAGCCAAAATTGGCAAGACGAAATAAGGATCTTGGTGTCCCAAATTCAACCAAAGAAATGAGCCTGAACGTAACACAGGTGAATTGTGAATTCCCTGATACAAGGCAATCAAAACCGGCATTTGAACTAACAAAGGCAGCATTGAGGCAAAAGGTGAAATACCACGGTCCTTGTACAGTTGTTGCTGAGCAGCAGCTAGCAACTGCCGACTTTCAGTATCACGACCAGGATAAGTATCTTGCAAGGCCTTAATTTCATCTTGCAAGCCCTGCATTTTCTTCATGGAATCAACCTGATAAACCATTAATGGCAAAATCAGAAAACGAACAAAAACCGTAAAGACAATGATTCCAAGTCCAAAAGAAGACGAAAACCAGGAAGAAACGCCCAAAATAGAACGAATAAAGATGGCAACAAAACCACCCCACAAGCCAGAACCTGCCACCTGGCCGCTATATGAATGGTCAGCAGCAATGATGCCCACCATTGCCAATGCTGCTAAGAGCAGCGGCAAAAAGCCAATTGTTTTTACCCATTTATTGATTCGAGTCATGATTTTCTTCCTTTAAAAGTTTCGCAAGCTTTAGTACATGTTCAAGTTGTTTCTTAATAAAAGCTTGGGACTGGTGTGCTGCAGCTGGTCTTGCAATCACTAAGATATCAACATCTGAATTCAACACTGGTTTTAATTCCAAAAAAGCTTGTCGAATTCGTCTTTTAACAAAAACCCGGTCATGGGCCTTACCGACTTTTTTACCAACTGAAAGCCCGAGACGGAAATGTTTTTGATTCTGTTTTTTTAACCGATATAAGACAAAATACTTATTTGCCACCGATTGATGGTGGTCAAAGACGTTTTGAAATTCGGCTGGTTTTTTAATCCGAAATGTCTTGCGCATGGTCTCTTACCTAAATCACCGTTCACTTATGTACACAGGAAAACCCTGCATTAAAAATCCAATAAAAATAAAAAGGCCACTGCATGCAGCGACCTGATTAGGCAGATAATACCTTACGGCCCTTAGCACGACGGCGAGCCAATACCTTACGGCCATTGCTAGTGCTCATACGCTTACGGAAACCGTGTACGCGTTCGCGATGACGCTTCTTTGGTTGGAATGTACGCTTCATCTATATTTCCTCCATTAATAATTTGTCTGCAAAATTTCTTGCAATTCGAGACTAATCATACCATGGATACGCCGTTGAGGCAAGTTTTGCACCAAAGTCGCCAGCAAAAACACTAAAAATTTTAAAATTGGCTCAAATCAGCTTTCCACGCCTTTATCCAAAAGAAAACCACAAGGTTGTGGACATAAGGGGACAATAACTGTCTTTTCACGCCTTATGCACGACTTATCCACATATCCACAGGCTGGGGACTGCTTTCTGGGGATAACGTTGAAAAAGTCAGACAAAACGAAATTAGTCCACTTTTTGACGTTGATAACTTTGTTGATATGTGGATAACCCGAAAATTTGTTCCCTTTCTTCTCCACATGACAGACAGTTATTAGTCCCCAAGCGGGATAACTTTCTTTTTATCCTCTTTCCTGTGGATAACTAGTCTTTACCCCTTTTTTTTGCTATAATATTCAGCATAGCTTCATCCTTTATCTACTTTTCTTGGAGATTTACATGGCAAAACAACTTGATCCCGACGTCCTTTGGAAAGAGGTCAGTCTCAGACTTTACAAAACAACTGGTCCTGTCAGTTTTGAAGCAATGATTGCCCCACTTACGCCGCTTGGCTTTAAAGATGGCAAACTTGTTTTATCTGTTCCGACCGACCATGCCGCTGATATCATTCAAGCATGGAATACACAACAGTATGCGATGGATTTCGTCCAGCATGCCAACGAAATTACCGGCGACTTCATTCGACCAGAACTAAAAGTCGAAGAAGACAGCGAAACTGAAACAAGCGGTAACTTCAATGGCTACAATGAACCGACCCAAATTCCTTTCTCCCAAGAAAACGATTTAAATTCTGATTTTACCTTTGATAAATTCGTCAAAGGGGCCGGAAACGAAAACGCCTTAGCAGTTGCCTTAGCAGTTGCTGAAGCACCCGGCAAGGTCTATAACCCCTTCCTTATTTATGGAGGGGTTGGTCTGGGTAAGACACATTTGATGCAGTCAATCGGTAATGAATATGCAACTACCCACCCAAATGCCAGCATCAAATATGCAACTGCAGAAGACTTTTTAAATGACTTTACGGATTCACTTCGTGAAGGAAACAAAGCCGATTCCAACGCGACGGCTAAATTTAAAAAAACATATCGATCGCTGGATATGCTTTTAATTGATGATATTCAGTTCTGGTCTGGTAAAGAAAAGGTGCAAGAAGAGTTCTTCAATACTTTTAACGCCTTAACCAAGGCTGGTAAGCAGATTGTGATGACTTCCGACCGCTATCCAACTGATATTCCAGACTTACTGACTAGGTTGACCTCCCGCTTTGAAGCGGGAATTACCCAGGACATTCAAAAGCCCGATTTACCAACCCGGGTCGCAATTTTGCGCAACTTGCAAGAACGCAATGATCTAGATATTCCAAACGAGGTACTGGAACTAATTGGCGAAAAGATTGATACCAACGTCCGTTCTTTGGAAGGCGCTTTTCATAAGTTTGAAGCCAAGATTCGCTTCATGAACAAGCCGGCAACCATTGAAACGGCCCAATCAATTTTGACCGAGCTAAACATTGACCAAGGCAAAAAGATTACGGTAGAGCGGATTCAAGAAACCGTTGCTAACTACTTTATGCAAACAATTGCCGATATGCAGGGATCTAGACGGCAAGCTGATTTAGTAACGGCAAGACACATCGCCATTTACCTCACCCGAACCATGACAAATAAATCCTTACCAGATATTGGTCGATCATTTGGTGGTCGCGACCACTCATCGATTTCACATGCCTACAACAAGGTAGCTGAACAGGTCGAAACGGAACCAAAAACAAAGGAACTGATTGAAGACCTGGCCAATGAGATAAAAAACGGGAAATAGGCCTTGTGGACAACACTCCCTTTTCTAGCAAGTTAGTCCCAAAGTTATCAACAGGTAAAAAGCGAGTAAATTAGGCCTGATTCTTCAATCCCCCGTTTCCACAGCCCTTATTATTACTACTAGTTAAATAATACTAATATAATATAGATGTACCGACCATAAAGGAGGCCGTACGCCATGAAATTTTCGATTAACCGTCAAGCCTTTATCAAAGCTTTAAATGATGTTGCTCGCGCAATTTCATCTCGAACAACCATTCCGATTTTGACTAACATTAAATTAGAGTTGTCCGAAGAAGACCTGGTCTTAACGGGATCAAATGCTGATATCTCAATTAAAATCGCATTGGAAGCAAGTGATACCACTAATGAATTAGTAATTGAAAATACAGGTGGTATTACCCTCCCCGCAACTTTCTTTATTAATATTGTCAAGCATTTACCTGCTGACAAAATGACACTTGAAATTGATGGTTTGCAAGCTTTGATTACTTCTGGTTCAGCATCATTTAAAATTAATGGCCAACCAAGTTCAGCTTATCCAAAATTACCGGAACTAACGGAAAGCAAATCATTAAAGGTTTCCGCTGCTCAATTAGTTGAAATTATTGCCCAAACAAAAATTTCAGCTTCAACGCAAGAAAGTCGTCCAATTTTAATGGGAATTCATTTAACGTTGGATGGCAACCAAATTAAAGCTGTTACAACTGATTCACACCGCTTGTCGCAACGAATCGTAACGTTAACTGGAACAGAAAATACTGATAAAATATCGGTTATTATTCCAGCAAAGGCCTTTAATGAATTGCAATCATTGTTAGATGGACAAAATCGTGTTGAAATTAAGCTTTCAACCAACCAGGCTGCTTTTATCTTTGGTAAGACGACTTTCTATTCACGCTTGTTGGAAGGAAATTATCCAGAAACAGATCGCTTGATTCCAAATGAAGCAACTACCGAACTGCAAATTGATGCGGCCGTTTTGTCAGGTGCCATCGATCGTGCTTCGTTGCTGTCACACGAATCACGCAATAACGTGATTTTGCTGACCATTAAAGATGGCCAAGCACAACTTTCTGGAAATTCACAAGAAGTTGGTCAAGTAAAGGAAGAGCTGACAGCAAAAAAGGTTGTTGGTGAAGATTTGGAAATTTCTTTTAATCCAGATTATGTTCGTGATGCCTTGCGCGTTTTGCAGGGAAGAACGGTTGAATTGAAGTTTACAACTAACTTACGGCCTTTCATCATCATCCCTGAAGGTGAAACCGATAATAAACAACTCCAATTGGTAACACCAGTACGCACATTTTAATTAATTCTTTAGAAAAGAACATCTTCTTTGGTTGATGTTCTTTTTTTGTGCCAATTTGCACAAGGAAGCCTGCTGCTACTTTTTTATCTGTTTGGCATGAATGTCCAAAACAAAGAAATTAAGCTAAAAACGGCTCTCAGGGGCAAATTAGCGTAAGTATGGTATAATAACGGAGTAAGTATTTACCAAGAAATCGGGGAAAACGATGGCTGAACGCGTAGCAATTAAAACCGCTTATATCACCCTGGCTCAGTTGCTTAAAATGGAAAACATTATTGCTTCTGGTGGCCAGGCAAAAGCTTTTCTCGCTGAGCAATCAGTGTTGTTAAATGGCGAAGAAGAAAATCGCCGGGGTAAGAAATTGTACCCAGGTGACCAGGTTGACTTCCAAGAAACGCGCTATTTGATTGATAACCAAAGCGCAGAGGAAGAGGCCGAAGAAGCTGAAAAACAGGCAATCTTAGCTCGATTTGCTGCTAGTCAAAAGCAAGCAGCACACAAGGAAAAGAAACGCCAAACAGCGCTTGCTCGTCAACAACGAGCAAGTAACAAAGCGGTTCAGCGGTCATCGAAGCAAAAGCCAAGTGGACCAGGATCTTGGAACTAAGCGATTTATCTCTCAACCATTTCCGTAATTATGATCAAACTGATTTGCATTTCCAAAGTGGGATTAACGTCTTTTTGGGTGAGAATGCCCAAGGAAAGACAAACCTCTTGGAAAGTATTTATGCACTGGCATTAGCTCGCTCCCACCGGACAAAAACTGATAAGGATTTGATTCAGTGGGGACAAAAAGAGGCAAAAATTGCTGGTCGAATCAAAAATCGGTTTGGTCAAACGCCCCTTTCCCTTTCTTGGTCTGCTAAAGGCAAGCAGGCTCGGGTTAATCATCTTGATCAATCCCGGCTGTCAACTTACATTGGTCAGCTAAACGTCATTTTATTTGCTCCGGAAGACCTGGATTTGGTTAAGGGAGCACCGACGATTAGGCGCCGTTTTATCGACATCGAGTTTGGACAAATGAACAAACTCTATCTACAGCAAAGTAGCCAATACAAAAAAATTCTCAAAGAACGCAATGCCTATCTAAAGGCCTGGGCCCAGGGTGGCCAGCGCGACCAGATTTTTTTAGATGTCTTAACTGAGCAGCTAATCGACGTCGCTAGTCAAATTATTTTGGCTCGACAGCAATTTTTAATCAAATTAGAAGCCCAGGCAAATCAAATTCATCAGGAAATAGCCAGTCAAAAAGAGATTTTAACCTTGCATTACCAAACGGCGATTCCAGTTGAAGTGGAGATGCAAAAAGATCAAGTGCAAGAGGCTCTTTTGTTGGTCTTTGAGAAGAATGCCGAGCGTGAAAAGCGTCAAGGCACTACTTTGGCAGGTCCACATCGAGATGATTTTATTATTGATGTCAACCAAGCCAATGTGGCGGTTTTTGGCTCGCAAGGACAACAGAGGACGGCGGCCTTAGCCTTAAAGCTTGGTGAAATCGAATTGATGCATCAAGAAACGGGTGAGTATCCCGTCTTGCTCTTGGATGATGTTTTAAGTGAGTTGGATGCCAACCGGCAAACGCACCTTTTAATGGCTATTCAAGACAAGGTTCAAACCTTTATCACGGCCCCTTCCCTAACGGAAGTGGCCCGTCAGTTGATCAAGGAACCAAAAATTTTTATCGTCAAAGCTGGTCATGTGCAAGTGGAAGAGTAGCCATGATGGCGTAAAGGAGAATGATGGCAGAGCAAGAGTATCCAGAAAATCAAGAAGTGGCCGCAGTAAATCCGGAAGAAGCAAGTCAAATGCATACGGATGCGGATGCCTATAATGCTGACCAAATCCAAGTTTTGGAAGGGTTAGAGGCCGTTCGAAAGCGTCCTGGGATGTATATTGGGACAACAACGGCCCAAGGTTTGCACCACCTGGTTTGGGAAATTGTCGATAATGGAATCGATGAAGCCCTTGCCGGTTTTGCTAGTCATATCACCGTGACCATCGAGAAAGATAACTCGATCACCGTAACGGATGATGGTCGTGGGATTCCGGTTGATATCCAGTCAAAGACGGGCAAGCCAGCCTTGGAAACCGTTTTTACAATTTTGCACGCCGGTGGAAAATTTGGCGGTGGCGGATATAAGGTTTCTGGTGGTCTGCACGGAGTTGGGGCCTCAGTTGTTAACGCTCTTTCAACGGCACTGGATGTCCAAGTTGTTCGTGATGGTCAGCTTTACTATATGGACTTTCAAACCGGTCATGTCAAAACAAAAATGACTAAAAAAGATGGGCCATTGCCAATTGAACGAGGAACAATCGTTCATTTCAAGCCTGATGCTGATATTTTCCAAGAAACAACTGTTTATAACTATCAAACTCTGTTAACCCGTGTTCGAGAATTAGCCTTCTTGAACAAAGGGTTGCGGATTTCAATTGAGGATAAGCGTTCGGATGAACCCCTTAGTGAATCTTTCCATTTTGAGGGTGGGATTAAGGAATACGTTTCTTTCCTTGACGAAGATAAGCAGGCTTTGTTTGACCAACCAGTTTATGTTGAGGGTGAGGAGAACGGCATCGTCGTTGAAGTTGCCTTGCAATATACAACGGGTGTCAAAGAAAATCTGAAAACATTTACCAATAACATCAACACCTATGAAGGTGGGACGCACGAAACCGGCTTTAAGACAGCTTTAACCCGAGTAATTAATGACTATGCTCGCAAACAAAAGATTATTAAAGAAGGGGCCGAATCATTAACCGGAGAAGATGTCCGGGAAGGGATGACGGCCATTGTTTCGATTAAGCACCCAGATCCTCAATTCGAGGGACAAACAAAGACAAAGTTGGGGAATTCGGATGCCCGGCAGGCGACTGACCGGATGTTCTCTGAGACTTTTTCACGCTTTATGCTTGAAAACCCAGTAGTTGCTAAGCAAATCGTTGAAAAAGGTTCGCTCGCTCAACGTGCCCGGTTATCAGCTAAACGGGCGCGCGAAATGACCCGGAAGCAGTCGGGCTTGGAAATTTCGAATTTGCCTGGTAAATTAGCCGACAACACTTCGAAGGATCCTGAAATTTCAGAACTCTTTATTGTCGAGGGTGATTCTGCCGGTGGTTCAGCTAAGCAGGGTCGTAACCGTTTGACACAGGCTATTTTGCCAATTCGTGGAAAAATCTTGAACGTTGGGAAAGCAACTCTTGACCGAGTTTTGGCCAACGAAGAAATTCGTTCGCTCTTTACAGCGCTAGGTTCTGGTTTTGGGGATGACTTTAATGTTGAAAAAGCCAATTACCACAAAATTATTATCATGACGGATGCCGATGTCGATGGTGCCCATATTCGGACCTTGTTGTTGACGCTGTTCTATCGCTATATGCGTCCAATGGTCGATGCTGGCTATATTTATATTGCGCAACCACCTTTGTACGGTGTTTCTTTGGGAAATTCCAAGATCATGACTTATTTGGATTCTGATAAAGAACTAGAAGACTACTTAGCTCAATTACCAAGTAATGCCAAGCCAAAGGTGCAGCGCTATAAGGGCCTTGGCGAGATGGATTACGATCAATTAGCGGATACCACGATGGATCCTGCTAACCGAAGGTTGTTACGGGTTGACCCGGCCGATGCCCAAGAAGCTGATGCTGTGATTGATATGTTGATGGGTGGCGATGTGCCACCACGGCGTCAGTTTATTGAGGATAACGCGGTCTTTGTTCAAGACCTCGATATTTAATTGTCGGTCGTGTTTGACGAGGAGTAAATGAAATGCCAGAAGAAATGGATACTCGGATTCAAAATACGCATTTGTCCGAGCAAATGAAGACGTCATTCTTGTCCTATGCCATGTCAGTAATTGTGGCTCGGGCTTTGCCTGACGTCCGTGATGGGATGAAGCCTGTTCATCGTCGAATCCTTTATTCGATGATTGAGCAAGGCAATACGCCAGATAAACCCCATAAAAAATCAGCCCGTATTGTCGGGGATGTTATGGGTAAGTACCACCCTCACGGTGATTCAGCAATCTATGAATCAATGGTCCGAATGGCGCAGGACTTTTCATACCGCTACTTGTTGGTAGATGGCCATGGAAACTTTGGTTCTGTTGATGGTGATAGTGCCGCTGCCATGCGATATACGGAAGCTCGTTTGTCGAAAGTGGCAATGGAAATGGTCCGTGACCTGAATAAGGATACGGTTGATTTCGTGCCAAACTACGATGGTGAGGAACGCGAACCGGAGGTTCTACCTGCTCGAATCCCGAACCTCTTGGTCAACGGTGCAACCGGAATCGCCGTTGGAATGACAACCAATATTCCAACGCATAATTTGGGCGAGGTCATTTCGGCCTTGCATATCTTGATGAACAAACCGGAGGCGACGACGGCTGATTTGATGGAAGCACTACCCGGTCCTGATTTCCCAACTGGTGGAATCGTCATGGGTAAGGCTGGTATCCGCAAGGCTTATGAAACCGGTCGGGGCACAATAACGATTCGGGCTAAGGTCGATATTGAAACGACAAAATCAGGTCGAGAACAGATTATCGTGACAGAACTCCCCTACGCCGTTAACAAGGCGCGTTTGATTGAACGGATTTCGGAATTAGCTCGCGATAAGAAGATTGAAGGCATTACCGGTATTCGTGATGAAACCGACCGTGAAGGTTTGCGGATTTCAATCGATGTCCGACGAGATTCTTCCGCATCGGTTATTTTAAATAATTTGTACAAGCAAACCCTTTTGCAGACTGGGTTCTCTTTCAACATGTTGGCCATCGACCATGGTGCTCCGAAGACGCTGAGTTTGAAGGAAATCCTGGTGGCCTATCTGGACCACCAGCGTTCTGTCATTCGTCGTCGGACAAGCTTTGACTTAAAGAAGGCTGAAGCACGGGCACATATTTTAGAAGGTTTGCGCATTGCCCTTGACCACATTGATGCAATTATCAATATTATTCGTTCATCCAAGACTTCTGATGAAGCCAAGACACGTTTGATTGAGGGCTATGACCTCTCGGACAAGCAGTCACAGGCCATCTTAGACATGCGTTTAGTCCGGTTGACCGGTTTGGAACGCGATAAGCTAGAAGACGAATACCAAAAGTTGGTTGCTTTGATTGCTGATCTGAAGGATATCTTGGCCCACCAAGAACGCATCGATCAGTTGATCTATGATGAATTGCTTGAAATCCAAAACCGTTTTGGTGATCCTCGTCGGACAGAATTGCAAGTTGGTGATGTTACCAGCATCGAAGACGAAGATTTGATTGAAGAAGAAGATGTCATTGTTACTTTGACTAATAACGGCTACATCAAGCGGGTGCCAGCGAGCGAGTTTAAGGCACAAAACCGTGGTGGTCGTGGTGTTCAAGGGATGAATCTGAATGATGAAGACTTCGTGGACCAGTTGGTTAACCTTTCAACCCATGACTCCCTCTTCTTCTTTACCAACAAGGGAAAGGTCTATCGGATGAAGGGCTATGAGATTCCTGAATATGGTCGTCAGGCTAAGGGAATCCCTGTGATTAATCTTTTGAACTTTGAAGAAGATGAAAAGATTCAATCCCTTCTATCTGTTAGTGGTAATCCAGCTGAAAGCCAAGATAATCTCTTCTTTGTTACTCGCAAGGGTGTCGTTAAGCGGACACAGGTACAAGACTTTGCCCACATTCGAACATCTGGCTTGAAAGCATTGACCCTACGTGATGATGATGAAATTTTGAAGGTCTTGCAAACAGATGGTTTGCAAAATATTGTGATTGCCACGATGAATGGTTACTCCGTGACCTTCGCGGAAGAAGCGGTCCGACTAATGGGGCGTGGTGCTGCTGGTGTACGAGGAATCAACTTGCGTGACGGAGATGAAGTGATCGGTGCCGATATCTTAACTCCGGACTCGAAGGTCTTTGTGATTAGTCAAAAGGGCTATGGGAAGCAAACAGCAGCTGCTGAATACCCTGTTAAGGGTCGTGGCGGTAAAGGGATCAAGACGGCAACAATCACCGAAAAGAACGGACCACTGGCTGCCATGGTCACTGTTGATGGCGATGAAGACATTATGGTCACTACTGACCAGGGCGTTATGATTCGCTTCAGCGTTGATACAGTTAGTCAAACCAGTCGAGCAACGCAAGGCGTTCGTTTGATTCGTTTGGAAGACGACAGCAAGGTAGCAACCTTGACGAAATTGGAACCAGTTGAGATGGACGAAGATAGTCCAGAAGCTGCTTTGGTTCAAAGCCAAGAAGCAGCAGATAATAGCCAGTCCCCTGTTAGCGACCAAGTTAGTGACTTAGTTGCTCGAGCAGAGGCTGACCAAAACGATACAGATTCTGAGCAATAATCAAAATAAAACACCACAATAGTCAGGGACAAATTGTCTGTGATTAAACCGTGGTGTTTTTATTTTAGAAAAATAAAATGAAGAGGTTGGCATCTTAAGCCCATCAAGATATGATAATAGCTAGCAATAATATTAGATGATTTTCGGAATGGATCGGGATGTGATAGAAAGCAACTTTAATTTTTGGGAGTTGCTGTTTGCTGTTATTTTCAGTAAGTGGCCGCCATCCTTTGTTGATGACGTTAAGGCGAATGATATTGGGAGTAATAAGTGATTTTGAATCAGTGATTTTCTTTTTTTGTTTATCAAATCGTTTCAATCAGTTTTAAAAACATCACAACCACACTATCTGTGGTCGTGATGTTTTTTCTTTTAATCGTTGCGTTTGAAGTTTGGATTTTCATCTTTGCTCGGTGGTTCAGTAAACCAAGTTGTGTGCATTCGGACTTCGCTTGTATAGCGACGAGAAACCGGTAAAGCGTTGCCAGTTGAGAGCGTAATAATTTTTTTCTTGGGTTGGTAGTCCTTTAAATAGTTTAAATTAATGGCAAAGCTTGAGTGAATCTGACAAATATCTTTATGGAGTGGGACAATGGTTTTAAGTGTTGCCCTGATTTTCGTGATACGGTCGTGTTCATGCAAAATGAGGTGGTGAGTCCCCTTTTCACAAGAGATATAAATGACATGTGTTAAATCAACCAAAATTGACCGTGTTCCGTTTGGAAAACGTACAAAATTTGGTTTTGTGTAAAAAATTTTGTGAAGATTGTATTGGGCCTTTTCAATGGCACGTAAAAGACGCTTTTGAAAAGTCAAATCACGGTCATTCTTAATAATGAAGTCTAAAACCCCAACTTGGTATTCGAAACAATAATTAGCCAAACGACTATCTTCCGCTAAGAGAATGATTTGGGCGTTGGGATTGTTCTTCTTAACTAATTCGGCAGTTTGAAAGCCAATCTTTTCGTGACCACGGATCTCCAAATCAATAATCAAAATTGGACCTCGTTTATTTGAGCGAATCGCGAGTAAAAGTTCTCGTGGAGTTTCAAAAATATATGGATCGATTAAGATTTTACGGAACAAGCGCTGGTCACGCTTCTTTGTTGTTAGAATATGGCAAGCCATATTCGCCTCCTTTCCCGTTTAGACACCTTTCTAAATCAATGAATGAAATTGATTAGTACTATTAGATAAAGAATAAATTCTATATTAATTATACGAAAACCATAATTTTTCACCACAAATATTTACAAAAAGTCGCATTTTTAATCATAATTAGATAAATGTTAAATTTAAAGGAGTGTAAAGTACAGTATTTTTTTACAATAAATTAACAAAAAGTAGTCATCATCGAAAAATGTACAATAACACCTTTTAACGTAATCAAAACTTTCAAAAAATTATTAAAAAAGTGTTGACGAGTAGTCAGGTAGGCGCTATACTAGTTATTGTTCGTTACGAAGCAAAGCTGCTTCGATCGAGGCGCTGGTTGTCAGAGATGACCGGCAGTTGATAAAAGTTCATCAGAAAGTTGTTGACAAGCTTCAACATTCCTGATAAACTAATCAAGTTGCCCTAACAAAGCAACTCAAATAACTTTCTAAATTAGTTGTTGACTTTAGGTCACAGCTGAGGTAAGATAAATGAGTTGCCCAACAAGGCATCGCACATTGAAAACTGAACAAAACTTTGAACAAACAAATCTGTAACGGTGGCTACTTGGTAAGTAGTCACAAACAAATTTGCGAAGTCAATTCGTAACAAACAATAAACGGATAGGCGTTATCGAGAGATAGCAACTAGTCAGTTTAATCGAAGAGCAATCTTCAAACTTTTAACATGAGAGTTTGATCCTGGCTCAGGATGAACGCTGGCGGCGTGCCTAATACATGCAAGTCGAACGCGCAGCGAAGAGTGCTTGCACTCTTCAAGCGAGTGGCGAACGGGTGAGTAACACGTGAATAACCTACCGAAAAGCAGGGGATAACATTTGGAAACAGATGCTAATACCGTATAAAACGTGCTGTCGCATGACAGAACGTTAAAAGGTCCGTTTGGACCACTTTTTGATGGATTCGCGGTGCATTAGTTAGTTGGTAGGGTAAAGGCCTACCAAGACAATGATGCATAGCCGAGTTGAGAGACTGACCGGCCACATTGGGACTGAGACACGGCCCAAACTCCTACGGGAGGCTGCAGTAGGGAATCTTCCACAATGGGCGCAAGCCTGATGGAGCAACGCCGCGTGTGTGATGAAGGCTTTCGGGTCGTAAAGCACTGTTGTATGGGAAGAACGGTAAGGGTAGGAAATGATCTTTACATGACGGTACCATACCAGAAAGGGACGGCTAAATACGTGCCAGCAGCCGCGGTAATACGTATGTCCCGAGCGTTATCCGGATTTATTGGGCGTAAAGCGAGCGCAGACGGTTCGATAAGTCTGAAGTGAAAGCCCACAGCTCAACTGTGGAAGTGCTTTGGAAACTGTCGAACTTGAGTGCAGTAGAGGTAAGTGGAACTCCATGTGTAGCGGTGGAATGCGTAGATATATGGAAGAACACCAGTGGCGAAGGCGGCTTACTGGACTGCAACTGACGTTGAGGCTCGAAAGTGTGGGTAGCAAACAGGATTAGATACCCTGGTAGTCCACACCGTAAACGATGAACACTAGGTGTTAGAGGGTTTCCGCCCTTTAGTGCCGAAGCTAACGCATTAAGTGTTCCGCCTGGGGAGTACGACCGCAAGGTTGAAACTCAAAGGAATTGACGGGGACCCGCACAAGCGGTGGAGCATGTGGT